>DASQCX010000203.1:0-1723 GCA_035634455.1 Burkholderiaceae bacterium | reverse complement strand
CGCTCGAAGAACTTGTCGGCGCCTATCGCGCGCTCGCGGCTGGCGGAATGGCGGGGCAGCCGCGCCTGTCGCCGGATGCGCCGCGCATCGAGATCCGCGTCATGAGCGAAGGTGCGGCTTTCATCGTCCGCGACATCCTCGAAGGTGGCGGCCATCCGGACCGGCCTTTCATAGAAGCCGGCCCGCGTGTGGCGTGGAAGACAGGCACGAGCTTCGGCTTTCGCGACGCCTGGGCCGTCGGCGTCACCGATACCTGGACGATCGGCGTGTGGGTCGGGCGGCCCGACGGCACGCCGAACCCCGGGTTCTTCGGCGCCAACATCGCGGCGCCGCTGCTCAAGGATCTTGCGGCAGCGCTGCCGGGCGCGAACGGCGCCAGAAAGCCGCCGGCTTCGGTTACGCCGGCCACGATCTGCTGGCCGCTCGGGCTCGCGGCCGACGCGACGCCGCCCGCGCAGTGCTTCGAGAAGCGCAGCGCATGGTCGCTCGGCGGCGCTGTGCCGCCGACCTTGCCCGACCGGCTGCGCATCGGATCGCTCGTCGAGACGATCTGGGTCGATCCGGCGAGCGGCGAGCGCACGACGCCCGAATGCACACGCGACGCCGTGCCGCGCGAGGTCGCGCGCTGGCCGGCAGTGCTCGAACCCTGGATCACCGAAGCCGTGAATCGCAGGCAGGGGCTGCCGCAATGGTCGCAGGCTTGTCGTCGCCCGCTGGTGGCTGCCGGCGAGTTGCGGCTCGACGGCATCGCCGACGGCGCCGTGCTGCGACCGGCACCCGGTCAGGCGAGCGCGCAGCTGACGGTGCGCGCCATCGGCAGCCGCGAATCGCTGTTCTGGCTGCTCGACGGACGCTTCCTGCGCAGCGCGCCGGGCGCCGCGGCGCAACGCATCGTCCTCGACGAGGACGGCGCTCACACGCTGACCGCAATGGACAGCCGCGGGCGCTATGCGCGCGCGAACTTCGTGCTCAAGGGCTTCGGATCGCGCTGAAGCGGCGCAGCGCACCTGCGGGCGCGGCCAAGGGCCATGAGCTATCGTCATCTATGAGCAACGCAACCCCACCTGCAGGCATGGAAAAACAGCCCGATCGCCGCTTCGACCCGTTCTGGCTGTGGACCGCCCTGCAGAAGAGGCTGTCGCTGCTGCTGCGCGAATGCGCCAACACGCCGGACTTCGCCGGCGCGCTCGAACGGCTGGCGCGCGATCTGCAGCAGCTTTGCCGGCTGGATGCCGACGTCGGCGTCTACGTGATGATGCAGATCGACGTCGCGCGATACGCCGTGACGCATGCGATGCACACGGCGATCCTGTGCGAACTGGTGTCGCGCCGGCTCGACTGGGCCGAACCCATGCGCGTGACGCTGGTGCAGGCGGCGCTGAGCCAGAACATCGCGATGCTCGAATTGCAGACCGTGCTCACCGAGCAGATGGAACCGCCGTCCGAGGCCCAGCGCGAGGAGATCAAGACGCATCCGACGCGCGGCGTCGAACTCCTGCGTGCGGCGGGCGTGACGGATGAAGAGCTGCTGAAGGCTGTCGCCGAACATCACGAAACGACCGAAGGCCGTGGCTATCCGAACGGAATCTCGAACCCTTCGAAGCTCGCGCAGCTGATCAGCCTGTGCGACGTATTCAGCGCCAAGATCAGCCCGCGTGCCACGCGCAGGAACATCGAGCCCGACGTGGCCGCGCGCGAGCTGTACCTTGGCAAGGGTGGCAAC
>DASQCX010000202.1:0-1962 GCA_035634455.1 Burkholderiaceae bacterium | reverse complement strand
TGGTCGTGGTCGGCTGGCTGGTGCTGCTGATCTTCTTCATCCAGCGCGGCACCACGCCGTCCGAGCCGGCCGCGCCCGCGCAGCCGGGCACCCCCGCGACGCCGAGCTGAGCCCGACCCCGGTCTAGCCGCGCTGGAACTTGAAGACGGCCACGCTGGCCATCAGGTTGGGCCGGCGCCGCACCACGCGGCCGTTCTGCAGGCCGAACGACTCCAGGATGTCGAGCCCGTTCTTGCGCGCCAGCACCTCGAAGTCGGCGTGCGTCGTCACGCGGATGTTGGGCGTGTCGTACCACTCGTAGGGCAGCGCGCGCGTGACGGGCATGCGGCCCGACGCGATGCGCAGCCGGTTGGGCCAGTGCCCGAAGTTCGGGAAGCTGACGATGCCGATGCGCCCGACGCGCGCCGTCTCCTGCAGCATCCGCTCGGTGTTGCGCAGGTGCTGCAGCGTGTCGAGCTGCAGGACGACGTCGAAGCTGTGGTCGTCGAACAGCGCCAGCCCTTCCTCGAGGTTGAGCTGGATGACGTTGACGCCGCGCTGCGTGCTGGCGAGCACGCCCTCGTCGGCGATCTCGATGCCGTAGCCGCTGCAGCCGTGGTGCCGCGTGAGATGCGCGAGCACCTCGCCGTTGCCGCAGCCCAGGTCCAGCACGCGCGAGCCGCGCGGCACCAGATTGGTGATGATGTCGAGGTCGCGCCGCTCGCTCATTGCACGCTCCCCGTCGCGAGCCCTTGCGCGATGTTGTCGAAGTAGGCCCGCATCACCGCGTGGTAGCGCGGATCCTCCAGCAGGAACGCGTCGTGGCCGTGCGGCGCGTCGATCTCGGCGTAGGCGACCTCGGCGCGGTTGTCGACCAGCGCCTTGACGATCTCGCGCGAGCGCTGCGGCGCGAAGCGCCAATCGGTGGTGAAGCTGACGACGAGGAAGCGGCACGCGCGCGCGATCGCGAACGCGGCCGACAGGTCGCCGTCGTGCGCGTGCGCCGGGTCGAAGTAGTCCAGCGCGCGGGTGATCAGCAGGTAGGTGTTGGCGTCGAAGTACTCGCTGAACTTGTCGCCCTGGTAGCGCAGGTAGCTCTCGACCTGGAACTCGATGTCCTGCGTCGAGTAGCTGTGGCGCGGGCCGACGGCGTCGTTGGCGGCGCGCGTGGCGCGGCCGAACTTGGCCTCCATCGAGTCGTCGGACAGGTAGGTGATGTGGCCGATCATGCGCGCCACGCGCAGGCCGCGCTTCGGGATCGTGCCGGCCTCGATGTAGTGGCCGCCGTGGAAGTCGGGGTCGGTGACGATCGCGCGCCGCGCGACCTCGTTGAACGCGATGTTCTGCGCCGACAGCTTGGGCGCCGTGGCCACCGCGATGCAGTGCGCCACGCGCTCGGGGTAGCGCAGCGTCCACGCCAGCGCCTGCATGCCGCCCAGGCTGCCGCCGATCACCGCGGCGAGCCGGTCGATGCCGAGCCGCTCGACCAGGCGCGCCTGCGCATCGACCCAGTCCTCCACCGTGACGACGGGGAAGTCCGAGCCGTAGGCGCGGCCGCCCGCGGCCGGGTCGGGGTTGGGCGAGGTCGGCCCGGTCGAGCCGAAGCACGAACCCGGGTTGTTGATGCCGATGACGAAGAAACGGTCGGTGTCCAGCGGCTTGCCGGGGCCGACGAGGTTGTCCCACCAGCCCGTCGCGCCCTCGGGCGACTGCCCCGCCACGTGGTGGCTCGCGTTGAGCGCGTGGCACACGAGCACGGCGTTGTCGCGCGCCTCGGAGAGCGTGCCGTAGGTCTCGTAGACCAGCGTGTAGTCATTCAGGCGCGCGCCGCTCGTGAGCGGCAGCGGCTCGGCGAAATGCATCGCCTGTGGTTCGACCCGGCCGACGGACCCCATCTCGGCACCCCTTCCCTGGTGTTCACCGGCAACGCGAAACGCTGCGGACACCGGATGGGCGTCCCTCTTTAGCGATATTTGTAGAGCG
>DASQCX010000201.1:0-8878 GCA_035634455.1 Burkholderiaceae bacterium | reverse complement strand
GCCGATGCGGCGTCGCCGGCAGCGGCCACGGCGTCGCCGCCGCGCGCACTGCGCTGGCGCGTGCTGCTGCCGATCTGGGCGGTGATGGCGCTGGTCTACAGCGTGCTGTCCGCGCAGTGGGCGCTGGCCGATGTCGTCGGGCATCAGCTCGGGCTCGCGCCGGAGCGCATCGGGCCGATGCTGGCGTTGGTGTCGCTGCTGGGCACGGTCGGCGCGCTCGCGGCCTCGCACAGTCGCAGCCACGAGCTGCGCGTGCCCATCCTGTGGATCGCGCAGGCGGTGATGGCGGGGGGCGTGCTGTGGTTCTTCGTCGTGCGCGGCGGGGCGGGGTTCTTCGTCTCGCAGCTGCTGGTGTCGGCCGCGTTCTATGCCGTCATGCCGTTCCTGACTTCGCGCCTGTCGGGCCTCGATGCCGATGGGTCGCTGCTGTCGCGCAGCATCGTCATCACCTTCGTGGCGGCGTTCGCGGGGACGGCGGTGGCAGGGACCGCCTTGACGCAGCTCGGGGGGCTGGGGTGCGGGCTGGTGCTGGGGGCGTGCGCGTTGGTGGCGATGCCGTTCACATGGAAGGCGTTCGGCGCGACATCGGGTTGAGGGGCGGTTGACGGCTGGACGGTCCCACGCCGTCTTCGTTCGACGCCGGCGGAGAACGGTCGAGGGTGGCATCGATCAGGCAGACGCGGCGCTCGAATCGAGCGCCGGACCCATTCTCGAACTCGGCACGAACGGCTCCGAAATATACCTGTACTTGTATATGTACTGGTACATATACCTGTACCGGCACTGCTACATCCAGGCCACGAATCCGCTCCGCGGCGGCGCGGCGGCCCGTTCCACGCGAGGTCGCCGAAGACGGGTGCCCGCCTCGGCATTGCGAACGCCAGATCGACTCGATAACATGAGTAGCGTCCGGTGTCATTTGAGGAGAGCAACTTGCGAAATTGGATGACCACTGTCGGTTGGCTGGCCCTCGCGGGCAGTACCACCTTGCTGAGCGGACCGGCTCGGGCCGATGACAGGCTGGAGCGGATCAAGGCGAACAACCAGATCAACGTCGGCTACCGCGAGGACGCGCCGCCCTTCTCCTACCTCGACGCCCACGACCGGCCGCAGGGCTACAGCATGGACATCTGCAATGCCGTCGTCGCGCAGATACAGGCTCGGCCCGGCATGGATGCGCTGCGCGTGAACATGGTGCCGGTGCCGGTGGATCGAGTGGTCACGTACATGAAGAGCGGCACCGTTGATCTGCTGTGCTCCAGCACCTCGGACACGGTGGCACGGCATGCCGTCATGGCATTCTCCAGGCCCATCTTCATCGACGGCGTGAGCGTCATGGTGCGCAAGAAGGACGGCTTCGCCACGTTGACCAACCTGGGTGAAGGCCCGGTCGCGGCGATCAAGACCACGACCGCCCCGGCCGTGCTCGCCGAGAAGGCGCCCGCGCTCAAGGTCGAGGCCGTGCTGAACGGCGACGCCGGATTCGGTCAGCTCGCGATGGGCTGGGTCAAAGGCTATGCGCGCGATTCCGTGCTGCTCGCGGTGCAGCGCGCCCAGCTGGAGCATTCTGGCGACTATCCGATCCTGCCCGGCCTGCTGTCCACCGAGAACATTGCGATCGCGGTTCCCCTTCAATCCAGCGACCTGCTGGCGCTGGTGGACAAGACCATTGCCGACGACGCCGCAACCGGGCGCCTCGGCGAGTGGTACGAGCGTTGGTTCGTGAAGCCCATTACGCTGGGCAAGCAGCAGACCCAGCTTGGTCTCCCGATGTCTCCCGAACTGAAGGCTGCGCTCGGCCCGATGAAATAAGCGCCCGCGACGCGAATGACGAGGCGACGGCCTCCTCGCCGCGGGGGGCCGCGATCGGACAAGATCTGCGCTTTCAGTGCGGGCGTGTGGTCGTAGCGGATGGCAGTGATCGACGAGCGACTGCAGTTGCGCCGATGGCGGTCCTCTGCCACATCGCGGTCGCCGATCGACCTATCGCCCCGCCAGGAAATCCTCGACCCACTTGAAGTGCCGCGCCGTGTTCAGCGCCGGCGCGTGGCCGCAGCCGGGCACGGTGATCAGCGTGGCGTGGCGATGGCGCTCGATCATCCAGCGCGCGACCTGCGGCTCCAGCAGGTCGGAGTCGGCGCCGCGCAGCACCAGCACGGGGATGTCGAGGCGGCCCCAGGCGTCCCACTGGTCGTAGTCGTGCGGGTGGTGGACGAACTGCTGCACCATCGCCGGGTCGTAGTGCGGCGTGACGCGGCCGTCGGGCAGGCGGCGCGTCGACGTCTCGGTGAGGCGGCGCCACTGCGCGTCGGTCATCGGGCCGTAGGGCTTGTAGACGGTGCGGAACCAGGCCTCCAGCTCGAGGACGGTGTCGAAGGCCGGCGGGTTGCCGGCGTAGTCGAGGATGCGCGCGATGGCCGGCGCGGCGACCTCGGGCCCGATGTCGTTGAGCACCAGGCGCTCGATGCGCCCGCGCAGCACGCCCGCGGCGGCGCGCAGGCCCAGCGCGCCGCCCATCGAGGTGCCCAGCCAGGACACGCGGTCGAGGCCGAGGTGATCCAGCAGCGCGACGGCGAGCCGCTCGTAGTGCGCGAAGCAGTACTCGTGCGCGGGATCGCGGCTCCACTGCGACAGGCCGCGGCCGATGGTGTCGGGGCAGACCACGCGCCAGCGCTGCGCGAGGTGGGCGGCGATGTCGTCCATGTCGCGGCCGGTGCGCGCCAGGCCGTGCCAAGCGATCACCGTGCCGGCGTGGCCGGCGCCCCAGTCGGTGTAGTGCAGCTCGGTGTCGAGCACGCGGGCGTAGTTCGAGGTCGGGCTCATCGCTGATCCTCCAGGTGCCGGATCGCCGACGATAGCGCAAGCGGCGCGCGGTTTCATCGAGGTACGCCGTTACGATCGCGTCGTCGAACCGCTCCCGCCAGGTGCCCCATGTCCAGGCTCGCCTTCACCCCGTTGCCCGTGCCGCCGTCCATCGCCGGCGAGTCGCCGTTCTGGCATCCGCGCGAGCGGGCGCTGTACTGGGTCGACATCCCCGGGCACAAGCTCAACCGCTTCGAGCCGGCGACGTCGGCGCACGCGCAGTGGTCGTTCCCGTCCGAGGTGGCCAGCATCGCGCCGCGGCCGGACGGCGGCGTGCTGATGGCCCGGCGCGACGGCGTCTTCCACGTCGACACCGCCACGGGCGCGAGCCGGCGCGTGATCGCGCCGCCGTACGACGAGCGCAAGCTGCGCTTCAACGATGGCAAGGCCGACCCGCAGGGCCGGTTCTGGGTCGGCACGATCCACGACGAGCGCCTGCCGCGCGGCTCGCTGTACTGCCTGGGCCCGCACAGCATCGACCGCATCGTCGACGACGTGGCCAACAGCAACGGCCTAGCCTGGAGCCCGGACGGCCGCACGATGTACTGGACGGACACCAAGCTCGCCACGATCTTCGCGTTCGACTTCGACCCGGACGACGGCAACCTGTCGCGCCGCCGCGTGTTCGCCAGCTTCCCGCCGAAGCAGGACGGCCAGCCGCTGGAGACCTACGGCGGCCGGCCCGACGGCGGCGCCGTCGACAGCCTGGGTTGCTACTGGGCGGCCTGCTTCGAGGGCCAGCGCCTGGCGCGCTTCGCGCCGGACGGCACGCTGCTGCAGTCCGTGCCGCTGCCGGTGCGCTGCCCGACGATGCCGTGCTTCGGCGGCGACGACCTGCGCACGCTGTACGTGACGACCTCGCGCGAGAAGCGCCCCGAGGCCGAGCTCGCCGCCCAGCCCTGGGCCGGCCAGGTGCTGCAGTTCCGCGTCGACGTGCCGGGGCTGCCGACGAACTTCGCGGACGTCTGATTCGGAACCAGTGAACGAATCCTGCGCGCTCGAACGCGCCGGATTCGTTCGCGGCTTCAGGCCTTCCTCCCCGCCGCGTCCGCACTACACTGCGCAACAAGCCGCCATCCGTCGTGCGACAGCCGCGCTGCATTGCCACGTTCGCGCAACAAATCCGCACGGTCGCGCCGGCACACTGCGCGCCACGCGATGCCACCGGCCGCACAACGATGTTCACGGAGAAGACGATGCGCCTGAAGACCTGGGCCGCCCTCGCGGCGGCCGCACTGACCCTGCCCTTCCTGCACGGATGCGGGAACGACGACGCCAACAAGGGCTACGTCCGCAGCGTCAACGCGACCACCGAGTACACCGCGCTCGACCTGTACGCCGAGGACAGCAGCAGCAACACCAGCCAGCTGACGAGCGACACCGGCGCGAGCGCCGCCAGCGCCTACGTCGGGCTCGACAAGGGCAGCTACACCTTCGAGGTCAAGAGCGGCAGCGCCGCGGCCTACGCGGCCTCGGTCGCCGGCACCGTCAGCAAGGGCGATCACTACGCGGTCGTCACCTACATCACCGGCAGCACCGTCAACGCCAAGTTCCTGAGCGAGGACGAGGACACGCCGTCGTCCGGCAACGCGAAGCTGCGCATCTTCAACGCCGCCACCAGCGAGGCGGCCAGCGTGGATGTCTACCTGTCCAGCAACGCCTGCGACGCGCTGACCGTCGCCGACGCGCCGCTGGCCTCCGCGGTCACCGGCCTGCAGACCGCGTACAGCACGGTCACGACCGGCACCGCGGGCAGCACCTGGAACGTGTGCGTGTTCTCGGCCGGCGACACCTCGACGCTGCTGCTGGACATCTCCTCGCTGACGCTGAAGAACCAGGAGATCGCCACGCTGATCCTCACGCACACCAGCGGCGGCGTGCTGCTCAACGGCGCGGTGCTCGACCAGCAGGGCGCGATGACGTCCTACACCAGCCAGATCTCGCGCATCCGCGTCGCCGCCGATGCCGCGAGCGCGGGCCAGGTCTCGGTCACGCTCAACAGCGTAGCCCTGACCTCGCTGGCGACCTCGCCATCGATCAACGACTACCAGACGATCGCGTCCGGCACGCTCACCGGCAGCGTCACGATCGACGGCGTCACGGTGTCCGGCCTCTCGTACACCGCCACGGCGGGCACCGACTACACGCTGCTGGTGACCGGCACCAGCGGCTCGCCGGTGCTCACGCTGATCGCGGACAACAACACGCCGTCGACCAGCACATCGTCCACCGTCAAGGCGCGCGTCATCAACGGCGTCAACGGCTCCTCCGGCACGCTGTCGGCGACCATCGACAACAAGTCGCTGGGCAACGCCGCGCTCGGCGCCGCGTCGGGCTACGTGCAGATCCCGGCGACGACCGGCACGTCCACCGTGCAGGCGTCGATCACCACCAACCCGACCTCGCTGGTCAACCAGACCTTCACGGCCAGCGGCGTCTACACGGTGTTCGTCTGGGGCGACTCGACGGCGCCGAAGCTGGCGATCACCCAGGATCGCTGATCCCCCCGTCCCCGGCCAACGCGAGGAGGCCCGCCATGTCCGACGCCCACATCCGACTCGAACCGGCCGACGCGGCCGGCATCGCGACGCTGCGCATCTCCAACCCCGGCAAGATGAACGCGCTGAGCCTGGCGATGTGGCGCGAGCTGCGCGCGGTGTTCGACGCCGTGCAGCACGCCGACGCGCCGCCGCGCGTGATCGTCGTGCGCGGCGCGGACCGCGAGTTCGTAGCTGGCGCGGACATCGAGGAGTTCGCGCAGTTCCGCTTCGAGCCCGAGTCGCTCGCGGCGTACCACGAGGACATCGTCGCCCCGGCGCTGCGCGCGATGCTGGACTGCGACGTGCCGCTCGTCGCGCACATCGAGGGCGCGTGCATCGGCGGCGGCCTCGAGATCGCGGCCTGCTGCGACCTGCGGCTGTGCGAGCCGTCCAGCCGCTTCGGCGTGCCGATCGCGCGCCTGGGCTTCCCGATGGCGCCGGCGGAGGTCGAGATCGTCTCGCACATCGTCGGCCAGACCCTGCTGCGCGAGCTGCTGATCGAGTCGCGCCTGATGGGCGCCGCCGAGGCGCACGAGCGCGGCGTCGTCACGCGCGTGGTCGACGCGGTCGAGCTCGAGGCCGAGGTGCGCCGCGTCGCGCAGCACATCGCCGGCCTGTCGCCGCAGGCCATGCGCCTGAACAAGCGTGTACTGCGCGCGTTCGCGCGGCCGACCTTCAGCGAGCCCGAGGACCGCGCGGCGCACTACGCGTACGCGGCGTCGGACGAACATCGCGAAGGCCTGGCCGCTTTCATCGAGAAGCGGCCGCCGCGGTTCTGAACGGCAGGCGGCACAATCGCGTCTGCCGGCCCCCGTGGCCGCCAACAGATCGCCGAGACATGCCCGCCAACGCCAACCTCTACGCCCAGCTGCGCCCGCACTTCCCGCCGCGGCTGGACGACGTCGCCATCGAGACCGCCGACGCGCCGGCCGGCCACGACGGCCATCCGTACACGCCGCTGCACTACACCTGGCGCGACCTCGAGCGCGGCAGCGCGCGCATCGCCAACCTGTTCGCCGACCTCGCGCTGCCCGCCGGCGCGCGCGTGCTGGCGCACGTCGACAAGTCGGTCGAGGCGATGATGCTGTACCTGGCCACGCTGCGCGCGGGGCTGGTGTTCGTGCCGCTGAACACGGCCTACCAGGCCAGCGAGGTCGAGTACTTCGTCGAGAATGCGGCACCCGAACTCGTCGTGTGCGCGCCGCGCAACTTCCCCTGGATCAGCCGCATCGCGTTCGCGCGCGGCACGCGCCTGGTGCTGACGCTGGGCGACGACCGCAGCGGCAGCCTGCTGGAGCGCGCCGCGCGGATGGACGACGAGTTCGACACCGTGCAACGCGCGGCCGACGACGTCGCCGCCATCCTCTATACGAGCGGCACCACGGGCCGCAGCAAGGGCGCGCAGCTGACGCACGGCAACCTGTTCGCCAACGCCGACACGCTGCACGGGTTCTGGCACTGGCAGGAAGGCGACCGGCGCGACGTGCTGATCCACGCGCTGCCGATCTTCCACATCCACGGCCTGTTCGTGGCGCTGCACGGCATGCTGCGCGCCGGCGCGAAGCTGATCTGGTTCAACCGGTTCGACCCGCTGGCCACGATCGCGCGCCTGCCCGACGCCACGATGTTCATGGGCGTGCCCACGCTGTACGTGCGCATGCTGGCGCAGGCCGCGCTCAAGCCCGACGCGTGCAAGGGGATGCGCCTGTTCATCAGCGGCTCGGCGCCGCTGCTGGCCGACACCTTCGTCGCCTGGCGCGAGCGCACGGGCCACACCATCCTCGAGCGCTACGGCATGAGCGAGACGGTGATGATCGCGTCCAACCCGTACCGCCCCGAGAGCGCGCGCCGGCCCGGCACGGTGGGCGTCGCGCTGCCCGGCGTGGGCGTGCGCGTGCAGGACGACCAGGGCCGCGACTGCCCCGCCGGCGAGATCGGCGGCATCCAGGTCAAGGGCCCGAGCGTGTTCGCGGGCTACTGGCAGATGCCCGAGAAGACGCGCGAGGAGTTCACCGCCGACGGCTGGTTCCGCACCGGCGACGTCGGGCGGCTGGACGCGCACGGCGTGCTGACGCTGATCGGCCGCAGCAAGGACCTCATCATCAGCGGCGGCTTCAACGTCTACCCGGCCGAGGTCGAGGGCTTCATCAACGACATGGCCGGCGTGGCCGAATCGGCCGTCGTGGGCGTGCCGCATCCGGACTTCGGCGAGGCCGTCGTCGCGGTCGTGGTGGCGCGCCCGGGTGCGGCGCTGGTGCCGGTGGAGATCGTCGCGGCGCTGAAGTCCGCCATCGCCAACTTCAAGGTACCCAAGCACGTGCGCGTGGTCGAGGCCCTGCCGCGCAACACGATGGGCAAGGTGCAGAAGAAGCTGCTGCGCGAGGAGCTGGCGGCGCTGTTCGCATGACCTCGACCCTGGCCGAAGGCTGGCGCGCGGCGGCCTGCCCGCGCTGCGGCGGCGCGTTCGAATGCGGCGCGGGCGCCGATCGCGCGGCGCCGTGCTTCTGCGTCTCGGTCGCGCTCGGCGCCGAGCGCCTGGCCGAACTGCGCGCGAAGTGGTCCGACTGCCTGTGCGCCGCCTGCCTGGCCGCGCTGGCGAGCGACCCGGAGCTGCCCGCATGACCGCCGACCTGCGCGCCGTCGCCGCGCTCACCCTCGATCTCGACGACACGCTGTGGCCCGTGCGTCCCACGCTCGTCGCCGCGGAGAAGGTGCTGGCCGACTGGCTGCGCGCCAACGCGCCGGCCACCGCGTACGGCACGCCGCCGGCCGCGATGCTGGCGCTGCGCGCGCAGGTCGCCGCCGAACATCCGCACTGGGGCCACGACCTCAGCGCGATCCGCCTCGAGACGATCCGCCGCGCCCTGCGCCGCCACGGCGACGACCCGGCGCTGGCCGAGGCCGCGTTCGAGGTCTTCTTCGAGGCGCGCCACGCCGTCACGCTGTACGACGACGTGCTGCCCGGACTCGAGCGGCTGGCCTCGCGCTACCGCCTCGTCGCGGTCAGCAACGGCAACGCCGAACTGCAGCGCGTCGGGCTGGGACGCTACTTCGCGGGCTCGGTGTCGGCGCGCCTGCACGGCGTGGCCAAGCCGGATCCGTCGATCTTCCTGGCCGCGTGCGCCGCGGCCGGCGCCGCGCCGGGCGCGGTGCTGCACCTGGGCGACGACCTGGACACCGACGTCGGCGGCGCGCTGGCCGCCGGCCTGCAGGCGGGCTGGATCTGCCGGCCCGACGGCGCGCATTCGAGCGCGGATCCGCGCGCCGGGGCGCATCGCTTCGCCGACTTGCTCGAAGTCGCGTCGGCGCTGGGCGTCTAGCGGCGCGATCACGAGGCTCGCCGAACGGCGGCGATCGCGACACTGACACCAAAGAAAAAGCCGACGCGAGGCCGGCTTCCGGGACTCGCTGCGCCGACGCCTTACTGCTGCACGGCGCCGCTGTCGTTCTGGTTCTGCTGGTCGGGCGGCACGCCC
>DASQCX010000200.1:0-14452 GCA_035634455.1 Burkholderiaceae bacterium | reverse complement strand
GCGCGACCGCGCCTATTTGATCTTTTACGTAGGCATCAATATCGGGGCGTTTCTGGCGCCGCTTGTCTGCGGCACGCTTGGCGAGCGCGTCGGCTGGCATTACGGCTTCGGCGCCGCCGGCGTCGGCATGCTGATCGGCCTGGTCACCTACCTGGCCGGACGCGCCTGGCTGCCGCCGGAGCCGGCCAAGGCCAAGGACCACGCCACCGTCGAACAGCCGCCGCTGACGCGCACGGAATGGAGCCGCCTGGGCCTGCTGATCGTGCTGCTGCCGATCCTGGTGCTGTCCATCGTCGGCAACCAGCAGTTCAACATCGGCTTCACCGTGTGGTCGGACAAGCACATGGACCTGATGATGTTCGGCTGGCAGGTGCCCGTCACCTGGCTGCAGGGCGTCGACGCCTTCGTCAGCAGCGCCACGATGCTGTTGGCGATCGCGTTCTGGAGCTGGTGGAGCAAGCACCGCACCGAGCCCGACGAACTCGGCAAGATGGCCATCGGCTCGCTGATCTCCGCCGGCGGCCCGGGGCTGATGGCGATCGCCGGCGGCATCGTCGACACCACGCACGGCAAGGTCGGCCCGATCTGGACGCTGGCCTACACGATCGTCAACGACCTCGGCTTCGCCAACGTGATGGCGATCGGCCTGGCGCTGTACTCGCGCGTCGCGCCCAAGCAGATCGTCGGCCTGGTGATCGGCATCTACTACCTGCACCTGTTCGTCGCCAACTCCTTCGTCGGCTGGCTGGGCGGCTTCATGGACGTCATGCCCAATCGCGACTTCTGGGCGCTGCACGCGGTGCTGGTGGCCATCGCGGGCGTGCTGCTGTTCGTCGCGCGCGCCGTGTTCGGGCGCCTGCTGTCGCCCGCCGCGATGGAGGCCGAGCGCCAGGCCGCCGGCGCGCTCGCCCCCGCGGCCGCGGCCTGACGCGCGTCACGCGCGCGTTCGGCCCGCTCAGGGCTTGACGCGCGCCGCCCGCAGCACCGAGGGCGCGCGCTTGAGCGTGCGCAGCACGTCGGCCAGGTGCAGGCGGTCGCGCACGCTCACCAACAGCAGCAGCTCGGTCGTCTCCGACGCGCGCTCGTCGCCCATGTCGATGTGCGTGATGTCGGCCTCGGCGGCGCTGATGGCCTGCGCCACCTGCGCCAGCGTGCCCTTGCCGTTGCGCACCAGCACGCTGACAGCGGTCTCGAACTGGCGCGTCAGTTGCTCGGCCCAGTCGACCTCCATCCAGCGCTCGGCGTCGCGCTCGCGCAGGCGGCGGCCGATCGAGCAGTCCTTGGTGTGCACGGTCAGGCCCTCGCCGCCGAAGTAGCCTGCGACGTCGTCGCCCGGGATCGGCCGGCAGCAGGTGGCCAGCTGCACGGACGCGCCCTCGCTGCCGTCGATCTCGACGACGTTCTGGCCCACCGACGCCTCGTTGGCGGCGAAGCGGCCCATGGTCAGCGCCACCGCGCCCGGACGCTGGCCGCGCTCGCCCAGCAGCTGCGCCAGCCGCTTGGCGACGATGGAGGCGATCTTGCGGCCCAGGCCGATGTCCACCATCAGCTCGGCACGGCTGCGGCTGCCGCTCCAGCGCGTCAGCGACTGCCACAGCGCGGCGTGCTCCTCGTCGTCGGCCGGCACCGCCATGCCCTCGTTGCGCAGCGCCTGGGTCAGCAGCTTCTCGCCGAGCAGGATCGATTCCTCGTGCTCGAGGTTCTTCAGGAAGTGGCGGATCTTGGAGCGCGCGCGCCCGGTGCGCACGGAGTTCAGCCAAGACGGGTTCGGGCGCGCGTTGGGCGAGGTGCTGACCTCGACGACGTCGCCGCTCTTCAACTCGGTGCGCAGCGCCACCGGCTCGCCGTTGACCTTGGCCGCGACGCAGTGGTCGCCGACGTCCGAGTGGATCGCGTAGGCGAAGTCGATCGGCGTCGCGCCGCGCGGCAGCGCCAGGATCTTGCTCTTGGGCGTGAAGACGTAGACCGCCTCGGGAAACAGGTCGATCTTGACGTGCTCCAGGAACTCGCTGGAGTCGTGGGTGTCGCTCTGGATGTCGATCAGCGACTGCAGCCACATCGCGCCCAGGCGCTGCGCCTCGTCCGGGCGGCCGCCCTGCGGGCCGGCCTTGTACATCCAGTGCGCGGCGATGCCGGCCTCGGCCACGGCGTGCATCTCCTCGGTGCGGATCTGGAACTCGACGGCCGTGCCCAGCGGGTTGACCAGCGTCGTGTGCAGCGACTGGTAGCCGTTGGCCTTGGGGATCGCGATGTAGTCCTTGAAGCGGCCGGGCACGGGCTTGTAGGTCTGGTGCAGCGTGCCCAGCGACAGGTAGCACTCGGGCAGCGAGTGCACGACGATGCGGAAGCCGAAGATGTCGTTGACCTGCGCGAAGCCGGCGTGCTTCTCGCGCATCTTGCGGTAGATCGAGAACACCGTCTTCTCGCGGCTGAACACGGTGACCTTGGTGCGCGCCTCGACGAAGGCTTTCTCGACGTCGCGCCGCATGCGGTCGACGATGTCGCGCCGCGTGCCGCGCGCGCGCTCCAGCGCCTTGGCGATCGCCGCATACCGCCAGGGGTACATGAAGCGGAACGACAGGTCCTGCAGCTCGCGGTACATCTGGTTCAGGCCCAGGCGGTGCGCGATAGGGGCGAAGATCTCGATCGTCTCGCGCGCGATGCGGGCGCGCTTGGCCGGCGCCATCGCGTCCATCGTGCGCATGTTGTGCAGGCGGTCGCACAGCTTGATGAGGATGACGCGCACGTCGCGCGACATCGCCAGCAGCATCTTGCGGAACGACTCGGCCTGGCCGTCCTCGCGGGTGGAGAACTGCAGCTTGTCCAGCTTGGTGAGGCCGTCGACGAGGTCGGCGGTCGGGGCGCCGAAGCGCTCGATCAGCTCGGGCTTGGTGACGCCGCAGTCCTCGATGGTGTCGTGCATCAGCGCGGCCATCAGCGCCGTCGCGTCGAGCTTCCAGTCGGCCGCCAGGCCGGTGACGGCCAGCGGGTGCGTGATGTAGGGGATGCCGCTGGCGCGCAGCTGGCCCAGGTGCGCCTCGTCGGCGAACTTGTAGGCCTCGCGCACCTTCTTCAGGTCGGACTTGCTCAGGTAGCCCAGCTTCTCGGACAGCTCGGCGAAGGTGGCGACCTCGGCATGCTGCGCCGCAGCAGCCGGGGTGCGCGCCAGGCCGTGCAGCTTGACGGGCAGCAGGTCGGCGGCGAACGAACGAATGCTCATGGGGGCGAATTTAGCCTGTTATGAGCCTGGCGCCCCCGCGGTCGGGAAATCGGCGGCCCGCGCGGTTGTGGCGGCCGGGGCCGGCCACGGCTGCGCCGGCTCGACGTCCCGGCATACCCTGTTCACGGGATTTTATGAAACCGCTTTCAGAAAATTGACGGAAAGCGCCGCGCGAGGCGTCAAATGCGCTCCGCCCCGACCGCGCCACGCGCGCGGCCGGCGGCAGCCAGAACACCGGCCGCGGCGCCCGAACCGCCGCGCCGGCGATCCCGGAAACGCGACCCGCCCGAACAGGACGCATGCGGATGCGTCATCCAAGACGACAGGAGACAGCGATGATCCCACGTGTTGCAGGACTTGCCGTCCTGCTGGCATTTTCCCTGGCCGGCACGGCCTCCGTGCAGGCGCAGACGGCCTCCGACTACACGCAGAGCGTGACGGTCAGCGGCACGACGGCCACGATCCACTTCAACCCGACTTCGACCACCACGACGTGGACGGACGTCCACTACACGGTCAACGGCGGCGCCCAGCAGAACTACCGGATGGCGCGCGACGCGTCGACCGGTGCCGAGACCCAACAGGTCATGCAAGCGGTTTCATCCGGCAACGTCATCAGCTACAGCTTTACCTACAACAAGGGCACGCCGGCCTACGACTCGGCGGCCTATTCGTACACGGTGCCGACGTCGGGCGGCACGTCGGTGACCCCGGCGGCCGGCCAGGCCTGCTTCTTCGCCGACATCGACTACGGCGGCGACTCGTTCTGCGCCGGGGCCAGCAGCAGCTGGGTCGGCACGACATGGAACGACCGCATCTCGTCGGTGAAGGTGGCCTCCGGCGTGACGGTGGTGCTGTACGCCGACGTCAACTACGGCGGCTCGACGCTGACCGTGTCGGCCAACAACGCCAACCTGGTGAACAACAGCTTCAACGACGCCGCCTCGTCGTTCACGCTCTCGACGGGCAGCACTGGCGGCACCTGGAACAAGCAGACGACGTTCAACATCGTCAACGGCACCCACAACGCCTACGACAACGCACACGTCTTCTGGGCCATCATCGGCAAGGACTGGACGAGCGGCAAGTTCGTGTGGGTCGATGCCTCGGGCCAGTTGATCCCGATGTCCACCGCGGACAACGGCGCGCTCGCGAAGAACGGCGTCACCTACACCAACTACTTCCACTCGATCGCGCAGGCGGGCTCGGTCACGATCCCGCCGATCAACTCGGCGCGCCTGATGCTCAGCGTGGGCACGCCGATGTACATCCGCGTCAACCAGGACGTGAACGGCAACATCGGCTACGCCGGCGCCAACATCGAGAACCCGACCGACCCGAACATCGACGTCACGTTCGACTTCGCCGAGATGGCCATCCTCCCGGACACCGGCTTCTACGGCAACACGACCCGCGTCGACCAGTTCGGCTTCCCGGTGACGCTGCGCCTGCAGGGCCTGGACGGCTTCGACCAGACCGTCGGCGAGACGGCCACCCGCGCCTCGCTGTTCTCGGCCTGGGCCGCGGCCGTCCCGGCGCAGTTCCAGAGCCTCGCGCAGTCGCCGTACTCGCCGTACCGCATCGTCGCGCCGGCGCACGGCAGCTTCGGCGCGTCGGGCGCGAACGCGCACTACCTGGACAGCTACATCCAGGGCCTGTGGACGAAGTACGCCTCGCAGACGCTGACCTTCACCGACCAGCAGGGCACCTTCACGGGCCACGTCGTCAACGGCCAGTTCCAGTTCACGGACGGCCAGGGCACGTACACGATCCAGCGCGCGCCGACGACGCAGGAAGCGTTGCTGGGCTCGGGCGTGCTCAACGACGCCACCGGCCAGACGCCGGGCACGGCGGGCTACGACAAGCAGCTGCAGATCCAGGCCCAGCTGTGCGCGGCGATCAACCGCCACATCGTCGAGGACCCGGCGCACTGGTACACGCCGAGCTACTTCTACGCGTCGCCGTCGAATTCGTACGCCAAGTTCTGGCATGACCACAGCGTCAACGCGTTGGCCTACGGTTTCGCCTATGACGACGTCGGTGGGTTCAGTTCGTCGCTGCATACCGAGAAGCCGACGGTCGCTACCGTGACGGTGGGCTGGTAGGTAAGACTCGGCATCTTGCTTGGCGGGTGAGGGTGGCTGCCGGCTGCATTTGCCTGCGGCGCTGGGTGGCTTTGCTTCGCAAAGCCGAACTTTCGGCGGGCCCCGATGGTTGGATCCGGGAGGGCGGGGAAGTCTCCCGCGGCTTAAGCGTCCGTGGTCGATCGCCCGCCCGGCTACCGGCCGCTTGTGCGCTCCCACTCCCGATGCGCCGCGGGAGCCTTCCCCGCCCTCCCGGCTGCACTGTCGTGGCCGGTGGAGGTTAGGGACTGAAGTGCGATCGCCGAGGCGATCGGGTCACGCAGTCACGCGACTTCGCCGGGCCGCAGAAATTGATGGGCGTAGTCGTCGAGGGGCCTGCGGCGCTCCACATTCGCCACCAACAGTGGCGCCGGCTTCGAGTACCTCAGACCAGTCGCCAGTGGGCTGCTCCGCACGAACACCCACCGCGGCGAACCACCGGGCCGCGCCGATCGACGGCAAAGCCGAACTGGTTTTGCCGTCGATCGGCGACGGGAAGCGGCGTCTTGCTTCGGCAATTCGTGCGAAGCAGTGCCCGCGACTGGTCTGAGGTGCTCGAAGCCGGCAAGGCCGCCACTGCGAATGTTGCGCCCCGCAGGGCAAGCAGGTGCGCTGCTGAATCGGTTCGCGGGATTCGCCCGCGATGCCGTGAACCGAGACCCGATCGCCTCCGCGATCGCACTTCAGTCCTTAACCTCAACAGGCCACGACGGTGCAGCCGGGAGGGCGGGGAAGGCTCCCGCGGCGCATCGGGAGTGGGAGCGCACAAGCGGCCGGTAGCCGGGCGGGCGATCGACCACGGACGCTTAAGCCGCGGGAGACTTCCCCGCCCTCCCGGCTCCCACCATCGTGGCCTGCCGAAAGACCGGCTTTGCGCAGCAAAGCCACCCAGCCCCGCAGGCAATCCAGCGCCACAACCGTGAACAAAAAAACAAAAAGCCCGCATCGCAAGCGACACGGGCTTCTGCACGCACGAGACGAACGCGTTCAGGCGAACGCAGCGTCCTGGCCGATCAGGTCGGAACCTTGCGCAGCATTTCCTTGCCGATCTCGCCGGCGGCGATCTCGCGCAGGGCGGTCACGCCGTGCTTGTTCTTGGATTCGATCTTGGGCGTGTGGCCCTGGCTCAGCATGCGGGCGCGGTACGTGGCGGCGAGCACGAGCTGGAAGCGGTTCGGGATCTTTTCCAGGCAGTCTTCAACGGTGATGCGGGCCATGTGGCTTCCTTTGCTGGTCGCCGGGCGGGGCCGCACCGGCTGTGGAACTCGAGTCCCTCGTGCGATCGGCCTGGTCCGGCGGATCAGGCCAGGCTCAAGGCGGCGAAGACATCGGGGTGGCTGGCGCGCTGGGCCTCGAAGCGCAGGGCCCCGGGCTGCTCGCGAACGACCGCGCGGAGTTCCGCCAGGGCCTCGTCGAGAGAACCATTGATTATAACAAAGTCGAACTTCGGGGCCTGCGCGACCTCGTGGCGGGCGTTCGCCAGGCGCTGGGCGATGACCTCGGGCGCGTCCTCGCCGCGACCGCGCAGGCGCTGGGCGAGCTCGTCCCAGCTGGGCGGCAGGATGAACACCAGCATCGCGGCGGGGAACAGGTCGCGGATCTGCAGCGCGCCCTGCCAGTCGATCTCCAGCACGACGTCCTTGCCGGTGGCCAGCAAGGTCTCGACGCCCGCGCGCGAGGTGCCGTACCAGTTGCCGTGCACGTGCGCGTGCTCGAAGAACTCGCCGTCGGCGACCATGCGCTGGAACGTGGCGACGTCGGTGAAGTGGTACTCGCGACCGTCCTGTTCCTGCCCGCGCGGCGCGCGCGTGGTGTGCGACACCGAGACCGCCAGCCGCGGCTCGTGCGCCAGCAGCGCCTTCACGAGAGTCGATTTGCCGGCGCCGCTGGGGGCGGCGATGACGAAGAGCTTGCCGGGGAGTTCCATGGAAACGGGTGCGACGGGGGGAGAGTTTTCGCGAATCTTCGAGTATCGCCGCAATCCACCCCGCATCCGTCGCCCTGCAGCAGCACCTCGCGCACGAAGGGCAGGGTGTCAAAAGGAACCCTGCCGGTACCTCCGTGCGCTACCGGAGCAGTGGCGGGTGAACCGGCTTCACGGTCGCCTTCGTTGTCATGTGAGCGCCCGCTGATGCTTTCTCCCGCATGGCGAAATGGCTGACAACCGCTCCACCACGCCGTAACAGGATCTTGCAATTTGGAAGCTCGACAGCGTTCAACGGAACGCGAAAATGGACGAATACAAGAAGGCAGCCCGGCCGGTCACGGAAGTCGCTGCACTTGAGAGGGCGTTTGTGTTTGCAAGAGGCCTGCAAGGCATCGCTTTTTCGTTGGGCTCAGCATGATCTCCTCCTCTACAGTCTCGGCCATGTCCGCTCCTCCTGTCGCCGGTGGGGTCCTGGCGCGTCTGCGCAAGCTGCTGACGCGTCCGATCCGTCTCGAACGCCGTGGTTACGATTTCCACTTCGTGTTCGACAAAGCGCCCCGCAAGACCGCCGCGCTGCAGCAGCCGGACGAGCCCGCCGCCCCGCGGCGCCGCAACAACCCGGGCGAACTGCCGTCGATGACGGCGCGCGAGGTCTCGGAGGTCTGCGCCAACCTGCGCGCCATGCTGGGCGGCCAGATCGGTCGCCATCCGCGCCTGCCGTCGCTGGCCCTGCTGGAACGCGCGCTGATGAAGAACGGCGAGCGCGGCATCGACGACGTGCCGGCCGCGGTGCTGCGCCACGCCGCGCAGGCGCTCGACGCGTTCGACCTCGACGTCTACGGCCCCGGCGTGGTGCTGCTGCGCCGCCGTGTGGAGCAGGTGCTGCGCCGCCGCCATGGCGATCGCCCGTCGCACAACAACACCGGCCACTCGCAGCCCGACCAGCGCACCGAGCGCCTGGCCGCCGCGCTGGCTCCCGGCGCGCTCAAGGACTTCTCCGACAGCATGACGGAGTTCATCAGCATCGACGGCATGTTCGGCGATCGCAACAAGAGCTGAACCGCCACCGCCCCAAATGCAAAGAGCCGCAGTCCGCGGCTCTTTGCATTTGGGGCGGGCCCGTGAGCCCGCCTGCTGCGCCGGATTACAGCGCGGCGTCCTTCAGCTTCTTGAGGGCGCGCGTCTTGATCTTCACGGTCGCGGGCTTGGCCGCGAACATGCGCTCGACGCCGGTGAACGGGTCCTTGCCCATGCGCTTCTTCTTGGCCGGCACGTTGTGCACGACGACCTTCAGCAGGCCGGGCAGCGTGAAGGAGCCGAGGCCCTTCTTGTTGACCGACAGCAGGATCGCGCTTTCCAGCGCGGCCAGCACGGCCTTGGTCGACTTCGCGTCGACGCCCGACTGCTCGGCGACGTGCGCGGCGAGGCTGGACTTGTTGAACGCCGTCTTGATCGGCTTCGCGGCGGCCGGGGCGGCCTTCACGGCCTTCGCCGGGGCGGCGGCCTTCTTCGCGGTCTTGGCCGGCGCGGCGGCCTTGGTCGCCTTCTTGGCGGGAGCGGGGGTCTTCTTAGCAGTTGCCATGGTTCTCAGTACTTTGAACTTTGGATGTCGACGCTTGCGGCGAACGCCGCAGCGGCGCGATTGTAGGCGGCGCGCGTGACAGCGCGCGTTTCGCGCGTCATTCGACGTTCTGCACCTGCTCGCGCATCTGCTCGATCAGCACCTTCATCTCCACCGAGACGCCGGTCAGCTCCAGCGCCGCGGACTTCGAGCCGAGCGTGTTGGCCTCGCGGTGCAGTTCCTGGATCAGGAAGTCCAGCCGCTTGCCGAGCTCGCCGCCGGCCTTGAGCAGGCGCGCGATTTCCTCGAGGTGCGCGCGCAGCCGCGACAGTTCCTCGGCGACGTCGATGCGCAGCGCGAAGGTGGCGGCCTCGTTCATCGCGCGTTCGCGCAGCGCGTCCGTCGGGATGCCGGACGCCGCGCCGCCGTCGAGCGCGCTGGTGGACTTCAGCGCCTCGGCCCAGCGCTCGAGGAAGCGCTGCTGCTGGCGCTCGACCACCGCCGGCACCAGCGGCTCGGCCTGGGCCGCGAGTTCGCGCAGGCGCACGATGCGCTCCATCAGGATCGCCACCAGCTTGTCGCCCTCGCGCGCGCGTGCCTCCCTGAGCGCTTCGACCGCGCGGCGGCCGGCCTCCAGCAGGGCCTCGTCGACGCGGCCGATCGCGGCCGGCGCCGAGCGGCACCAATGCAGGACTTCGTTCACGCTCAGCGGCTGCGCGTTCGGCAGCCAGGCCGCGACGCTGCCTTCGAGGCGCGACAAGCGGTTGAGCTGCTCCGCGCTGGGTTGCGGCCAGTCGTCGCCGTTGCTCCTGGCGGCGCTGACGCGCACGTCGACCTTGCCGCGCCGGCACCCGGCAGTGATCAGGTCGCGCAGCGCGCCCTCGTGCTGGCGCAGCTCGTCGGGCATGCGGAACGAGATGTCGAGGAACCGGCTGTTCACCGATCGGAGTTCGACGGTGACGGCCGCGGAATCCGTGGCGGCCGAGCCTTCGGAAGAAGCGGCGGAAGCTGCGGTGGCCGAGGCGTTGCCGAAGCCGGTCATGCTGTAAACTGCCATGGCGCTGGTGTCAGGTTGAAATATTTAGCGGATTTCCAACTCAGATTATGTCAAAGCCAAAACCCGCCCCGCTGCCTTCGGGGACCGTGGTCGGCGGCTACCAGATCGTCAAGAAGATCGCCGCCGGCGGTTTCGGCATCGTCTACCTGGCTGAAGACGAAACACGTCATCTGGTCGCGCTGAAGGAATATCTTCCCGCCTCCCTGGCCGATCGGTCGCCAGGTGAATTGATTCCCCGCGTCAAGCCGGAGAAGCAGCCACTGTACCGCCTGGGACTGAAGAGTTTCTTCGAAGAGGGCCGGTCATTGGCTCAGATTTCGCATGCGAGCGTCGTCTCGGTGCTGAATTTCTTCCGCGAGAACGAAACCGTCTACATGGTGATGAATTATCTGCAGGGCGACACCATGCAGGATTTCATCGTCACCGCGCGCGACCTGAAGCGCGAGAAGGTATTGCGCGAGTCCACCATCCGCTCGTTGTTCGACGAGATATTGCGCGGCCTGCGCATCGTCCACCAGCACAAGATGCTGCACCTGGACATCAAGCCGGCGAACATCTTCATCACCAACGACAACCGCGCCGTCCTGCTCGATTTCGGCGCCGCGCGCGAAGTGCTGAGCAAGGAAGGCCAGTTCATCCGGCCGATGTACACGCCCGGCTTCGCCGCGCCCGAGATGTACCGCCGCGACGGCTCGCTGGGCCCGTGGACGGACATCTACGCGATCGGCGCCTGCCTGTACGCGTGCATGCAGGGCTATCCGCCCAACGACGCGCCGCAGCGCATCGACAAGGATCGCCTGCCGCTGTCGCTGTCGCGGCTGCGCAATGTCTATTCCGACAACCTCATCGAAGTCATCGAATGGTGCATGGCGCTCGATCCGCTGTCGCGGCCGCAGAGCGTGTTCGCGCTGCAGAAGGAACTGTCGCGCGAGATCGAACGGCGCTACACCACGCTCAGCTTCTCGGAGCGGCTCAAGCTGCAGATCGAGAACCTGAAGTCCGGAGCACACCCTTGAACAAGCCCTTGAGCGCACGCTCGGGTCGGGAGTAAATCGAATGCGGTTTGGAACGTATCAAGTGAGCCGCAAGGGCGGCCGGGAAAAGAACGAAGACCGCATGGGCTATTGCTACACGCGGGATTCGGGCCTGTTCGCGCTGGCGGACGGCATGGGGGGCCATCCGGAGGGCGAGGTCGCGTCGCAGCTCGCGCTGCAGACGATCGCCGCCACCTTCCAGAAGGAGGCCAAGACCGAGCTGAAGGATCCGCAGCGCTTCCTGCAGGACGCCATCCTCGCCGGCCACCACCAGCTGCTGCGCTACGCCACCGAGCGCGGCCTGACCGACACGCCGCGCACCACCATCGTGGCCTGCGTGATCCAGGGCGGCAACATCTACTGGGCGCACTGCGGCGACTCGCGCCTGTACATCGTGCGCGGCGACCGCCTGATCGCCCGCACCCGCGACCATTCGTACTCCGAGCTGCGCGAGGCGCTGTCGCACGTGGTGCCGCTGGACGAGAAGGTCAACCGCAACGTGTTGTTCACCTGCCTGGGCAGCCCCGGCAAGCCGGTGATCGACAGCGCCGGCCCGATGGTGCTGCGCACCGGCGACCGCGTGCTGCTGTGCTCGGACGGCCTGTGGAGCAGCGTCGAGGATCCGCAGATCGTCAAGATGCTGTCCGAATTCCCGATCCACGACTCGGTGCCCGAGATCGTGGAGCAGGCGCTGCGCAACGCCGGCGAGAAGAGCGACAACGTCACCGCGCTGGCCGTCGAGTGGGAACAGACAGAGGACGACGAGGCCGCCGGCAACGTCTCCACCCGCTCGCTGGGCGAGGACGTGTTCGCGTCCACCATCCAGGCCAGCATGAGCGGCGACTCGTTCCTGCCGGACATCGACGACGACGAGATCGAGCGTTCTATCCGCGAGATCAACGAGGCGATTCAACGCAGCGGCCCCCGCAAGACCTGATCGCTTTCAGGCCTCCACGACCTTCATCCGAACCGGGCACGCTTGCCCGGTTTCGCTTTCTCCGCAACAGGATTTCCCGCATGACGTTCTCCCGCACCCAGGGTCGCACCGCCAACCAGCTGCGTCCGGTCAAGCTGACCCGCGACTTCACCGTCCACGCCGAGGGCTCGGTGCTGGTGGAGTTCGGCGGCACGCGCGTGCTGTGCACGGCCTCCGTCGAGGATCGCGTGCCTCCGTTCCTCAAGGGCAAGGGCGAGGGTTGGGTGACGGCCGAGTACGGCATGCTGCCGCGCGCCACGCACACGCGCTCGGACCGCGAGGCCGCCAAGGGCAAGCAGAGCGGGCGCACGCAGGAGATCCAGCGCCTGATCGGCCGCTCGCTGCGCGCCGTCTTCGACATGAAGAAGCTGGGCGAGCGCACGATCACGCTCGACTGCGACGTGCTGCAGGCCGACGGCGGCACGCGCACCGCGGCCATCACCGGCGCCTGCGTCGCGGCGCACGACGCCGTCGCCAGGCTGCTGGCCGCGGGCAAGCTGGAGCATTCGCCGCTGAACGGCTTCGTGGCGGCGGTGTCGGTCGGCATCGTCGAGGGCACGCCGCTGCTCGACCTCGAGTATGTCGAGGACTCGGCCTGCGACACCGACATGAACGTCGTCATGACCGGCGCCGGCCACTTCATCGAGGTGCAGGGCACGGCCGAGGGCGCCGCGTTCTCGCGCGCCGAGATGAACCAGCTGCTCGACCTCGCCGACGCCGGCATCCGGCAGCTGATCGCCGCGCAGAAGGCCGCGCTGGGCCAAGCTTGATCATGAAGCTCGTCCTCGCCTCCAACAACTCGAAGAAGCTGGCCGAGCTGCAGGCGCTGTTCGATGGCCTGGGCGTGGCGCTCGTGCGCCAGGGCGAGCTGGGCGTGAGCGAGGCCGAGGAGCCGCACATCACGTTCATCGAGAACGCGCTGGCCAAGGCGCGCCACGCGTCGGCCGCGACCGGCATGCCGGCGATCGCGGACGACTCGGGACTGTGCGTGGATGCGCTGGGCGGCATGCCGGGCGTGATCTCGGCGAACTACGCGACGGTTGTCGCGAGCGCGGGTGCGTCGCTCGAGCGCGAGGTCGTGCGCCAGACGCAGGACGAGGCCAACAACGCGCTGCTGCTCGAGAAGCTGCGCGACGTCGAGGATCGCCGCGCCAACTTCGCCTGCACGCTGGTGGCGATCCGCTCCGCCGACGACCCGTCGCCGCTGGTGGCCGTCGGCCGCTGGAACGGCGAGATCCTGCGCGAGCGCGAAGGCTCGGGCGGCTTCGGCTACGACCCGCTGATGTTCATCCCGGCCTTCGGGGCGACGGTGGCGTCGCTGGCCAAGGACGTGAAGAACGCGCACAGCCATCGCGCGATCGCGGCGGCGCAGATGCGCGTGTTGATGCAGCAGGCATGGCATCTCTGAGAACGGCGCCGTGAGCATCGTCCGGATCCATCCCGTCAACGCCGCCGGCGGCGAATCCGGCGAGGGCACGGTCGGCGAGTCGTCGCCGGCCGGCGCGCCGCTGCGCGACCCGCAGTGGTACCACCGCCCCGGCACGCTGAGCCTGCCGGCGCCGCCGCCGCTGTCGGTGTACGTGCACCTGCCGTGGTGCCTGAAGAAGTGCCCGTACTGCGACTTCAACTCGCACGAGTTCCACACCGCCGGCGCGACGCCCAAGGACCTGCCCGAGCAGCGCTACCTCGACGCCGTGCGGGCCGACCTCGAGCGCTCGCTGCCCATCGTGTGGGGCCGCACCATCCACACGATCTTCATCGGCGGCGGCACGCCGTCGCTGTTCTCGCCGGACGGCATCGCGCGGCTGGTGTCCGACCTGCGCATGCTGCTGCCGCTGGCCGCGGACTGCGAGATCACCATGGAGGCCAACCCCGGCACCTTCGAGAAGGAGCGCTTCCGCGCCTTCGCGCAGGCCGGCGTGAACCGGCTGTCGATCGGCGTGCAGACCTTCAACGACGGCCACCTGCGCGCGCTGGGGCGCGTGCACGACGCGGCGCAGGCGCGCGCGGCGGCGGAGGAGGCGGCGCGCAGCTTCGACACCTTCAACCTCGACCTGATGTACGCGTTGCCCGGCCAGACGCTGGCCGACCTCGACGCCGACCTCGACCTGGCGTTCGCGCTCGGCGCGCCGCACCTGTCGCTGTACCACCTCACGCTCGAGCCCAACACCGTCTTCGCGCAGCGCCCGCCGGCGAACCTGCCCGACGACGACACCGCCTACGACATGCTCGATCGCGTCACCGAGCGCACGGCGTCCGGCGGCTTCGAGCGCTACGAGGTCTCGGCCTACGCGAAGACCGGCCATCGCTGCCGACACAACGTCAACTACTGGCAGTTCGGCGACTACCTCGGCCTGGGCGCCGGCGCGCACGGCAAGCTGTCGTTCGCGCACCGCGTGACGCGCCAGGTGCGCTGGCGCGAACCGGGCATGTACATGGATCGGACGCTGGCCGGGCAGGGCGTGTCCAACGAATCCGACGTCGCGCGCGCCCAGCTGCCGTTCGAGTTCATGCTCAACGCGCTGCGCCTGCGCGAGGGCTTCGCGTTGGCGCT
>DASQCX010000199.1:0-4105 GCA_035634455.1 Burkholderiaceae bacterium | reverse complement strand
CAGGGCGCTCGGTGATGGCGCGGCCGACGGTGATGCCGCCGGCGCTGCCGCCGTCGAGCGCCATCTTCGCCGAGCTCGTGTAGCCGTTCTTGACCAGCCACTCGCCGCAGGCGATCGCGTCCTTCCACGTGTTGGGCTTGGTCAGCTGCTTGCCGGCCAGGTGCCAGTTCTCGCCGTAGATGCCGCCGCCGCGCACGTGGCAGGTGGCATACACGCCGCCCTGTTCGTACCAGGCCAACTGGCGCGGCGCGTAGCCGGGCGTGTCGACGACGCCGTACGCGCCGTAGGCCTCGAGGATCAGCGGGTTGCTCCCGTCGAGCTTCATGTCCTTGCGGTGGACGATGGACAGCGGGATCTCCAGGCCGTCGTGGCTCTTGACCTTGACCTCCTCGGCGACCAGGTCCGCCGGCGCGCCGAACGGGCCGGCGACCTGCAGGCCCGTGTCGACGACCGCGCCGCCGTTGCCGGCCACGCCGTAGAACGCCTCGTCGTGCGTCCACGCGTCGATGGCGACGACGACGCCCGGCCGCGTCAGGTCGCTGTCGACGATGCTGACGGCGCCGGCGGCGGGCAGGCGCACGGGCACGGGCTGGGCGTCCTTCGCATACGGCAGGCGGTACAGCTTGCCGACGGTGGCGTCGCGCGACTGGATGTACAGGCCGTCCTTGCCGGCGGCGATGCGGTCGACCACCTCCTCGCCCGGCGCGACGACGACGTCGGCGATGGCCAGGTCGGGATGCGACACGCTGGTGCGGATCACCTTGTAGCGCGACGCGTTCAGGTGCGTCAGCAGGTACAGGTCGTCGCCGTGGATCGCGAAGCCGGTGACCTCGGCCTCGCGGCCGAACAGCTTGCGCCACTTCAGCTTGCCGTCCAGCGCCTTGCCCAGCGGCGCGGCGTAGAGGTCGATCTCGTTCTGGACGCCGTTGGACGGGATGGCGACGGCCCAGTTCGTGCCGACGACCGGCGTGACGACGGGCATCTCCTCCGGCGCGATCTTCAGGTGCGCGTCGTCGCCCGCGGTGACCACGGCGACGTCCGCGCCCCCCTTCATGCGATGGAAGAACGCGGTGGCGCGCTGGTACTTGTCGGTCTCGGGCGCGCCCGCGGGCAGCGCCCGCAGCCGCATGTAGAAGAAGCCGGAGTCGTCCGGCAGCCACGCGGCGTAGCTGTAGTGCGCGCGGTCGATCGGCGCCATCACGTCCTTGCCGGTGGCGACGTCCATCACGTGCAGCACCGCGTCCTCGGAGCCGCCCGCGGAGATCGCGTAGGCGACGTACTTGCCGTTGTTGGAGGCCTGGAAGAACTCGATCGCGTGCGGCACGCCGTCGGCCTTGGCGAGCGCGTCCGGGTCGACCAGCAGCCGCTCGGCGCCCTTGTAGCCCTGGCGCACGTACAGCTTGAGCTGGTTGTCGTCGGCGCCGCGCTTCTCGTAGAACACGCGCCCGCCGCCGGACAGCGCGACGGACTGCACGCGCTCCCTAACCGAGTCGTCGAGCTCGCGGATGCGCGCCAGCAGCGGCGCGCGGCCCGGCAGCGCGTCCAGCGCGCCGCGCGTGTAGTCGGCCTGCGCCTTCGCCCACTGCTGCACGTCGGGCGCGGACAGGTCCTCCATGTAGCGGTAGGTGTCGGTGACGCTGGTGCCGAAGTAGGTGTCGGCGACGGCGTTCACGGGCGCGGCCGGGGGGGCGGTCGGCGCGGCCTGCGCCAGGGTGCAGGCGCCGGCCAGGGCGGCGCAGATCGTGCGCAGCGCCGGAATCGAACGGGACATGGCGATACTCATGCGGCTTGTCGGAGCCGCGGAGTATGCCAACGCCCGCGCACGATCCACGTCAGCAATTACGCGTGCTGGACGCGGTTCCCCAGGGGAATTCCCCAAGGGAGAAACGCCCTGTTACCCGCTCAGCCGATGGCGGGATAGCCGCCCGTGCCATCGGGCCAGGGTGTCAATACCTCGAACCCGTCATGCGTGACGGCGACCATGTGCTCCCATTGCGCCGACAGCGAGTGGTCGCGCGTGACCACCGTCCAGCCGTCGGCCAGCTCGCGCGTTCCCGGCTTGCCGGCGTTGACCATGGGCTCGATCGTGAACACCATGCCCTCCTGGAGCCGCATCCCCTCGCCGCGGCGGCCGAAGTGGCAGACCTGCGGGTCGTCATGGTAGATCTGGCCGATGCCGTGGCCGCAGTAGTCGCGCACGATGCTGAAGCCGGCCTTCTCGGCCACCTGCTGGATCGCGTGGCCCACGTCGCCCAGCGTCGCGCCGGGGCGCACCGCGCGGATGCCGGCGCGCATCGCCTCGTAGGTGGTGTCGACCAGGCGCTTCGCGAGCACGCCGGGCGCGCCGACGTAGTACATGCGGCTGGTGTCGCCGTACCAGCCGTCCTTGATGACGGCCACGTCGATGTTGAGGCTGTCGCCGTCCTTGAGCGGCTTGTCGCCCGGGATGCCGTGGCACACCACGTGGTTGACCGAGGTGCACAGCGTCTTCGGATAGCCGTGGTAGCCGATGTTGGCCGGCGTCGCCTTCTGCACGTTCACGATGTAGTCGTGGCACAGGCGGTCGAGCTCGTCGGTGGTGACGCCCGGCTTGACGTGCGGCGCGATCATGCGCAGCACGTCGGCCGCGAGCGCGCCGGCGGCGCGCGCCATGGCGATCTCGTCGCGCGACTTGACCAGGTTGGCGCCGCGCCTCATCGCGCGGCCTTTCGAAGGCCCCGGCCGGCCGTCATCGACGCGGCAGCCGCGACCTGCGGCCTGACGAAGGCGAGCCCGCCGCCGCCGGCGCGCGCGTCGCGCAGCATCAGCTGGCAGATGTCCGTGTAGTTCAGCTCAGGATGCAGCTCGGCCAGCATGCCCACGCGCAGCCAGTGCTCGGCCTGCGCGTTGATCGAGCGGCTCAGCGCGTCGCTGGCCTCGCGCAGGTTGTCGTGCATCAGGTCGGAGATCTTGACGATGCCCATGTCGGGATACCCCATATACGTTCCATATATGGAGTGTATACCAACGGCATCAGGCGCGCAGCACCTCCAGCGGGCGCACCGTCAGGTACATCGGCACGGGCTGGCGCACGCCGCGGATGATCTTGAGCACGCAGTCGCGGTTGACGCGGCTGGCGTCCAGCGCCTGGTGCAGCGCGTCGACGCTGGGGACCGCCACGCCGTCGAGCCCGACGATCAGGTCGCCCTCGCGCACGCCCACGCGCGCGGCGGGGCTGTCGGGCTCGACGCTCATCACGCGCACGCCGGTCGACTCCGGCAGCTCGTAGGTGAGCACGACGCGCCGATGCAGTTCCTGCGTCTGCCCCGCCACGCCGAGGTAGCCGCGGCGCACGCGACCGTGCTGCAGCAGCTGCGGGATCACCCAGTGCGCGATGTCGGCCGCCACCGCGAAGCAGATCGCCTGCGCGCCGCGGATGATGGCGGTGTTGACGCCGATGACCTCGCCGTTCGAGTCCAGCAGCGGGCCGCCCGAGTTGCCGGGGTTCAGCGCCGCGTCGGTCTGGATGACGTCGGGAATGAGCCGTCCGGTGCTGGTGCGCATGCTGCGCCCGAGCGCGCTGACGATGCCCGCGGTGACCGTGTGCTCGAAGCCCAGCGGATTGCCGATGGCGATCGCGATCTGGCCGCGCTTCAGGCCGGCGGAGCGGCCCAGCGGCGCGTGTCCCAGCGCGCCGCGCGAGAGGCCGTCGATGCTGAGGACGGCGAGGTCGGTGTCGGGGTCGTCGCCGACCCAGCGCGCGTCGAACTCGCGGCCGTCGGCCAGCGAGACCTGGTGGCGCAGCTCCGGCCGCGCGCCCGCCGGCGGCTTGCCCGCGCGCACCACGTGCGAGTTCGTCAGCACGTAGCCGTCGGGCGTGAACAGGAAGCCGGAGCCGCCGCCGAGACTGGCGTCCGAGCCGCCCGCGCCGAGCAGGCGCACCGCGGCCACGCTGGGCGAGACCCGCTCCACCACCTCGCTGACGGTGCGCGAGTAGGCGTCCTGCAGGAAGGCATCGTTGGCACCCATGGGAATCTCCTTCGAGCTCGCAAATGGGTGGCAGCGGCCGGAAATTCAAGCCCCTGCCGAACGGGGGCGACCTGACCGCGGCACGGAAAGCGCTCGC
>DASQCX010000198.1:0-4092 GCA_035634455.1 Burkholderiaceae bacterium | reverse complement strand
CGTTCCCGGGGCTGCGGCAGATGGCGCTGTTCTCCGTCGTCGGCATCGCCGGCGCGTTCGTGACGACGGTGGCCTGGTTCCCGTGGATCGACCGCGGCACGGTGCGCGGCACGCGCTTCTCGGAGTGGATCACGGGCGGCCTCGTCCGCTACCCGCGTTTCGGCGCGGGGCGCGGCACGTGGATCGTGCACGCCGCCGTGCTCGCGGCGTGCGCGGCCGGCATCGCGCGGATCAAGGTCGACGACGACCTGCGGCAGCTGCAGGGCTCGCCGAAGCGCCTCGTCGACGCGCAGCGCGAGATCGGCCGGCTGCTGGGGCTGGCGAGCCCGTCGCAGTTCTTCGTGGTGCGCGGCGCGAGCGTCGACGACGTGCTGCAGCGCGAGGAGGCGCTGAAGGCGCGGCTGGATGCGCGCGTCGCGGACGGCGAGCTGGCCGGCTATCGCGCGCTGTCCGACTGGGTGCCCTCGCTCGCGCGCCAGGCCAGCGACGCCGCGCTGACCAGGCGCATCGAGGACGGCGTGATCGCCGGCGTCGACCAGGTGCTGGGCGAGTCGCAGCGCCGCGCCGCGTTCGACGCCGCGCCGCTGACGCTGGACAAGTGGCTCGCCTCGCCCGCCGCCGCCAGCGGCCGCGCGCTGTGGATCGGCGCCGTGCCGCGCCGCGACGACGGCACCGCGTTCGCGAGCGTCGTGATGCTGCGCGGCGTGCGCGACTTCGCCGCCTTGCCCGACATCGCCCGCAGCGCCGACGGCCTGCCCGGCGTGCGCTGGGTCGACCAGGTGCAGTCGGTGTCGGCGCTGCTGGGGCGCTATCGCCACACGATGGGCCTGCTGCTGGCGGCGGGCCATGTCGCGGTGCTGCTCGCGCTGGCCTGGCGCTACGGCCGCCGCGCGTGGCGCGCCTGGATGCCGACCGCCGTCGCGACCGTCGGCACGCTCGCGCTGCTGGCGCTCGCCGGCCAGCCGCTGCAGCTGTTCAACGTGCTGGCGCTGGCGCTGCTGCTGGGCATCGGCATCGACTACGGCATCTTCCTGCTCGAACGCGAGGACGCCGGCGCCGGCTCCGCGTGGCTGGCCGTGGTGCTCGGCGCCGCCAGCACCTGGCTGTCGTTCGGCCTGCTGGCGCTGTCCAGCACGCCGGCGCTGCGCTCGTTCGGCCTGACGCTCCTGTTCGGCATCCTCATCGTCGGCCTCGCCGCTCCGCTGTACCGTCCGCGAACTCTTTCCATTCCGAAAACGCCATGACTCTCGTATCGACTGACGTCCTGATCGTCGGCGCCGGCCCCGCCGGCTCCGTGGCCGCCGGCTTCCTGCGCCAGCAGGGCCGCCGCGTGCTGGTGCTCGAGCGCGAGCAGTTCCCGCGCTTCTCGATCGGCGAGAGCCTGCTGCCGCAGAGCATGGAGTACATCCAGGCCGCGGGCATGCTGCGCGACGTCGTCGAGGCCGGCTTCCAGTTCAAGAACGGCGCCGCGTTCGCCTGGGGCGACAAGTACACCGACTTCGACTTCCGCGACAAGTTCTCCGACGGCTGGGGCACGACCTACCAGGTGCAGCGCGGCACCTTCGACAAGGTGCTGGCCGACGCGGCGGCGCGCATGGGCGCCGAGATCCGCTACCGTCACGAAGTCACCGCGATCGACCTCGAAGGCGACAAGCCGCGCGTCTCGGCGCGCGACGCCGACGGCAACGCGTTCCAGGTCGAGGCCCGCTTCGTGCTCGACGCCAGCGGCTTCGGCCGCACGCTGCCGCGCCTGCTCTCGCTGGAGTCGCCGTCGAACTTCCCGGTGCGCGGCGCGATCTTCACGCACGTGGCCGACCACATCCCGGCCGACGGCCCGTTCGACCGCGAGAAGATCCGCGTGACGGTGCATCCGAAGCATCCCGACGTCTGGTACTGGACGATCCCGTTCTCGAAGGGCCGCTGCTCGCTGGGCGTTGTCGCGTCGCAGGACTTCCTGTCGAAATATCCCGGCAGCGAGATGGCGCGCCTGCGCGCCATCGTCGCCGAGGATCCGGGCCTGTCGACGCTGCTGAAGGACGCCGAGTGGGACACGCCCGCGCGCCAGATCGTCGGCTACTCGGCCAACGTGAAGTCGCTGTGGGGCAAGGGCTTCGCGCTGCTGGGCAACGCGGGCGAGTTCCTCGACCCGGTGTTCTCCAGCGGCGTGACGATCGCGTTCAAGTCGGCCGCGCTGGCCACGCAATGCCTGGCGCGCGAGTTCGCCGGCGAGGCGGTGGACTGGCAGGCCGACTACGCCGTGCCGCTGAAGTCCGGCGTCGACACCTTCCGCACCTTCGTCGACGCGTGGTACGCGGGCGGCTTCCAGAAGATCATCTTCCACGAGCGCCACACGCCGGACATCCGCCGCATGATCTCGTCCATCCTCGCGGGCTACGCGTGGGACCAGGCCAACCCGTACGTCGCGCAGGCCAGGCGGCGCCTGGGCGTGCTGGAGGAACTGTGCAGCGCCTGATCGCGTCCGCGTCGTCGACGCTGGCCCTCGCGGCCGCGCTGACGGGCTGCGCCACCGCGCCGCCGCCGTCGCACGCCGCGCCGCAGCTGCGGCTGGCGCCGGCGCTGCTGGGCCACCCGCTGAACCTGCAGCAGCACCTGACGCTGCAGGCGCCTGGCCGCGAGCAGCAGCTCGACGTGCTGCTGGAGGCCGACGCGCGCCACGTGCAGATGGGCGTGCTCGCGATGGGCCAGGTCGCCGCGCGGCTGGCCTGGGACGGCGCGACGCTGAGCGAGAGCAAGGCGCCGTGGTGGCCCGAGGCCGTGTCCGGCGCGCGCATCCTGAGCGACCTCCAGCTGACGCTGTGGCCCGCGGCCGCGATCCAGGCGGCGCTGCCGCTCGGCTGGCGCCTGGTCGAGGCCGGCGACGTGCGCACGCTGACGCAGGACGGCCAGGTCGTGACGGTGATCACGCGCACCGCCCCGGGTGTGGTCGAGCTCGACCAGCGGCGCGAGCATTTCAGGCTCAAGATCGAGTCGCGCGACCTCGGCGACGACGCCGCGCCCGCCCCATGACCCTGCCCGCCATCTTTCTCCAGGCCCAGTCCTGCGTCTGCGCGCTGGGCGACACGCCCGCCGCGATCCGCGCCGGGCTGTGGGCGGACGCGCCGAGCGGCGTCGCGCCGACCGACGCGCATACCCCCGGCCGTGTCCTGAACCTCGGCTGCGTGACGACGCCGCTGCCGTCGCTGGCCGGGCTGCCGTACGTCCACCGCAGCCGCAACAACGCGCTGCTGCTGGCCGCGCTGGCGCCGCTGCGCGAGCGCGTGCAGGCCGCCATCGACCGCTTTGGCCCCGCCCGCGTGGCCGTCGTGCTGGGCGTGAGCACCGCGGGCCTCGACGAGGGCGTCGCGGCGATCCGCCAGGTGCACAGCGGCTTCGGCTGGCCGGCGCACTACGACTACGCGCTGCAGGAGATGGGCAACGCGGCGCAGTGCGTGGCGCGCGAGCTGGGCGTCGCCGGGCCGGCGTACGTCATCTCGACGGCGTGCTCGTCGGGCGCGAAGGCGCTGGCCACCGGCGCGCGGCTGCTGCGCTCGGGGCAGGTCGACGCGGTCGTCGCCGGCGGCGGCGACGCGCTGTCGGGCTTCACGATCGCGGGCTTCTCGGCGCTGGACGCGGTGTCGGCCGAGCGCTGCAATCCGCTGTCGGCCAATCGCCGCGGCATCAACATCGGCGAGGGCGCGGCGCTGTTCCTGATGGGGCGCGACGCGGGCCCGGTGCGGCTGGCCGGCTGGGGCGAGAGCGCCGACGCGCACCACATGTCCGCGCCCGAGCCGAGCGGCCGCGGCGCCGCCGAGGCGATGCAGCGCGCGCTGGCGCGGGCCGGCGTCGACGTGTTCGATGCCTACTGCCCGATGATCGCGGCGCCGCCCAAGGCCAGCTACGGCAAGCTCATGGAGCCCGTGCAGCCGTTGTTCCCCGGCTATGTTTTCGTCCGGGCGGATTGTCGCGTCGCACTCGGGTCTTGGCGCGTGCTCAGGATGGGCGACGGGGAGACGCCGTCAACGGTGCCTCAGGATATCGTCGCTGAGCTTCGCGCTCGCGAGGGACGGGACGGCATCATCCGCCCCGATCCTC
>DASQCX010000197.1:0-6901 GCA_035634455.1 Burkholderiaceae bacterium | reverse complement strand
TCTTGCGGCGGTGCATGTCGCGCAGCGTGGCCTCGTCCAGGTGGCGTCCGATGCTGGCGAGGTCGATCGCCTGGCCGCCGGCCATGCCGGCATGGCCCGACGCGCGCGCCAGCAGGCGCACCAGCGTCGACATCAGTTCCGGCGGCATGCCCGCGTCGGGCGTCAGCACCTCGAAGGCCAGCGCCTGCATCGCGTCGCCGGCCAGCATGGCCTGGGCCTCGCCGTACTTGATGTGCACGGTGGGCTTGCCGCGGCGCAGGACGTCGTTGTCCATGCAGGGCATGTCGTCGTGCACCAGCGAGTAGGCGTGGATCAGCTCGACGGCCACGGCGGCGCGCAGCGCACTCGGGCGGTCGCCGGAGACCGCGTCGGACGCGGCCAGCACCAGCAGCGGGCGCAAGCGCTTGCCGCCGTCGAGCACGGCGCAGCGCATGGCGATGCCGAGGCCCGCCGGCGACTGGTCCGGCACCCAGCGTTCGAGGGCGTGTTCGACGTCCTCCTGGCGCTCGCGCACCCAGCGCGAGAATTCATCGATCTTCATGGTCGAGTCCAGGGCTTCAACTGGCCCTCCTCCAGGACTTTTACTTGTTCTTCTACGGCATCCAGCCTGGAGCGACAGAACTCCAGGAGCTGCGCGCCTCGCTTGTAGGCGCTCAGCAGGCCGTCGAGCGGCATCTGGCCCGTCTCCATGGCCCGCACCAGTTCATCGAGTTCCGCCTGCGCTGCCTCGAAACTCTCGGGCGCTTCGGCGGGGGTCGTTGATTCGGTGCGATCCATCGGACAGGCTCGGGCAAATGTCGATTGTAGTCATCTCGACACGCCGGTTCGCCGGCCTTTGCAACCGACTGCAGCTTTTCACCGCGCCGCGCGCCACACAAACAGGGCGCGAAGGGAGGGCTTCAGCCGCTTTGGGTAAAATGGTCGGTTCGGCGTGCCAGGCGCAAGGCGTGCACGACGATTCGTACAGATCCACCCGCGGGGCCACCGGGTGGGGGGTTGTGACAGTTTTTTGGGATCCAGAGGGATCATGTCGGACCTGAGCATCACGCTAGAAGCTCTGGAGCGCGCGCGCTCTCAACTTTCCGTTTCTTCCTACTTCGACGAGGACCTGTTCCGCCGCGAACAGGAACTCATCTTCCAGCACGGACCGCGCTACCTCGCGCACGAGCTGGCCATACCCGAAACAGGTGACTACTACGCCCTGCCGCAGGAAGGCGAGGGGCGCGTGCTCGTGCGCGCGCCGGACGGCGGCGTCGAGCTGCTGTCCAACGTCTGCCGGCACCGGCAGGCGGTCATGCTCAAGGGCCGCGGCCAAGCGGCGGCCAACATCGTGTGCCCGCTGCACCGCTGGACCTACGGCCTGGACGGCCAGCTGCTGGGCGCACCGCACTTCGCGCAGGATCCCTGCCTGCACCTGAACCGCTACCGGACGCGCAGCTGGAACGGCCTGGTGTTCGAGGACAACGGCTGCGACGTCGGCGCCGACCTGGCCCGCCTCGGCCCGCGCGCCGAACTCGACTTCGGCGGCTACGTGCTCGACAAGGTGCACGTGCACGAGTGCGACTACAACTGGAAGACCTTCATCGAGGTCTATCTCGAGGACTACCACGTCGGCCCGTTCCACCCCGGCCTCGGCAGCTTCGTCACCTGCGACGACCTGCAGTGGGAGTTCGGCGCCAACTACTCGGTGCAGACGGTGGGCGTGTCCAACGGCCTCGCGCGCCCGGGCAGCGCCACGTACCGCAAGTGGCACGACGCGCTGCTGCGCTTCAACGAGGGCCGGCCGCCGCGCCACGGCGCGATCTGGCTCACCTACTTCCCCAACATCATGGTGGAGTGGTATCCGCACGTGCTGGTGGTCTCCACGCTGCATCCCAAGGGCCCGCAGCAGACGACCAACGTCGTCGAGTTCTACTACCCCGAAGAGATCGCGGCCTTCGAGCGCGATCTGGTGGAGGCCGAGCAGGCCGCCTACCTGGAGACCTGCGTCGAGGACGACGAGATCGCGCTGCGCATGGACGCCGGCCGCAAGGCGCTGTTCGAACGCGGCGACGACGAGGCCGGCCCGTACCAGAGCCCGATGGAGGACGGCATGCGGCATTTCCACGAGTGGTATCGCCAGGCCCTCACGCCGGCACGCTGATCGTCCGCAACCGCCCCTCGCGCAGCGGGGCGAACGCGCGGCAAGGGAGAATGGCCGCATGTCCGCTCCCCTGCTGATGATCTGCGCCACGTTCCTGTTCGCGACGATGGGCGTGTGCGTGAAGCTCGCGTCGGACACCTACGGGCCGGGCGAGATCGTGATGTACCGCGGGCTGGTCGGCCTGGTCGGCATCGCGCTGCTGGCGCACGCGCGCGGCGTCTCGCTCAGGACGCGCGTGCCGATGATGCACGCCTGGCGCAGCATCGTCGGCGTCAGCTCGCTGACCCTGTGGTTCTACGCGATCGGCCACATGCCGCTGGCCACGGCCGTCACCCTCAACTACATGTCGTCGGTCTGGATGGCGCTGTTCCTGATCGGCGGCGCGGTCGTCGTGGGCGCGCAGCGCGTCGATCCGCGGCTGCTGGCCACGGTGCTGATCGGCTTCGCGGGCGTGGCGCTGGTGCTGCGGCCGTCGGTCGACCGCGACCAGCTTCTGCCGGGCCTGGTGGGACTCGCATCGGGCATGCTGTCCGCGCTGGCCTACCTGCAGGTGGCGACGCTGGGCCGCGCCGGCGAGCCCGAGATCCGCGTGGTGTTCTACTTCTCGATCGGCGGCTTCCTGACCGGCTTCGTGATGTCGCTGCTGCAGGGCTGGCACCTGCGCCACACGCTCTCCGGCTTCCTGCTGCTGATGGCCACCGGCGTCACCGCCACCGCCGCGCAGGTGCTGCTGACGCGCGCCTATGCGATCGGCCGGCCGCTGTCCAACGCGAGCCTGCAGTACCTGGGCATCGCGTTCTCGTTCGCCTACGGCATCGTGCTGTTCCACGATCCGCTGACCTGGTCGGCCGTCGGCGGCATGGCGCTGATCGTCGGCGCCGGCCTCGCGGCCGCGCGCCTGCGCGCGACGACGCTCGCGGTCACCGCGCCCGACACCATCCAACCGCCTTCGGACACCTGAGATGACACTCGCCGCCCTGCCCACGCCCCTGGTCTCGCCCGAGCAGCTGATCGCCGCGCTCGCGTCCGGCGCGACGCCGCTGCTCGTCGACTGCAGCTTCGACCTGGCCGACGTCGACGCCGGCGAGCGCGCGTACGCGCAAGGCCACCTGCCGGGCGCGATCCACGCCCATCTCGACCGCGACCTGTGCGGCGCGAAGACCGGCCGCAACGGTCGCCACCCGTTGCCCGTGCGCTCAGACTGGGCCGCGACGCTCGCGCGCCTGGGCGTGACGCCCGCGCGCGCGGTGGTCGTCTACGACGCCCAGGGCGGCATGTACGCCGCGCGCGCCTGGTGGATGCTGCTGTGGGCGGGTCATCGCGAGGTGCGCGTCCTCGACGGCGGCCTGCAGGCCTGGAAGGCGGCCGGCGGCGCCGTCGAGTCGGGCGTCGTGGCCCCCGTCGCGGCACCCGCGCCCTATCCGCTGGGCGACAGCCTGGTCGCCAGCGTCGACGCCGACGCGCTGCAGCAGTCGCTCGGCCGCGTGACGCTGCTCGACGCCCGCGCCGGTGAGCGCTATCGCGGCGAGGTCGAGCCGCTGGACAAGCGCGCCGGGCACATCCCGGGCGCGCTGTCGCGCTTCTTCAAGGACAACCTCGCCGCCGACGGCCGCTTCCGGCCCGCCGCCGAGCTGCGCGCCGCGTTCGAGGCCTTCGGCGCGGCTCCCGCCGACGTCGTCCACCAGTGCGGCTCGGGCGTCACCGCCTGCCACAACCTGCTCGCGATGGAAGCCGCCGGCCTGGCCGGCTCGGTGCTCTACCCGGGGTCGTGGAGCGAATGGTCGTCGGATCCGGCGCGGCCCATCGCCGTCGGTTGAGCCGGATCAGCCGGCGCCCAGGCCGGGGGCTGCGGACGAGGCGCGAAAGGCGCACACTGGCCGTGTCGCCACTGCAGGAGACCGCCATGTACCGCAGCATCCTCATTCCGACCGACGGCACCGACATCACCGCCAAGGCCGTCGCCACGGGCGTCGAGCTCGCCAAGGCGCTCGGCGCGCGGCTCAGCACGATCTGCGTGAAGGAGCCGTTCCCGTACAGCGCGATCTCCGAGATGCAGCCCATCCCGCCGCAGGAGTTCTACGACGCGCAGGAACGCATCGCACTCAAGCGCGTCGACGAGGTCGTGGCCGCGGCGCGCGCGGCGGGCATGGAGTGCCAGGCCTTCACCGTCGAGGCGACGCATCCGTGGGAGGCGATCGTGGACCACGCCAAGACGCAGTCCTGCGACCTGATCGTCATGGCCTCGCACGGCCGGCGCGGCGTCAGCGCCCTGCTGCTGGGCAGCGAGACGACGCGGGTGCTGGTGCATTGCGAGGTGCCGGTGCTGGTGGTCAAGTAGCGCGAAACGCCGTATCGCATTAAACTGACTGAGTCAGCAATCAAGCGGACTCAGTCAGATGAATGATGCCAACCCTTCCCACGTCGCCACCGTGCGCGAGTTCTCGCGCTTCTACACCCGGCGCCTGGGCACGCTGGATGAAGGCCTGCTCGACACGCCCTGGACGCTGACCGAGGCCCGCGTCGTCTTCGAGCTGGCCCAGGCGCCGTCCACCGACATGGCCGCGCTGCGCACGCGGCTGGCCATCGACTCCGGCTACCTCAGCCGGCTGCTGGCCAAGTTCGACGCCGCCGGGCTGATCGCCCGCAGCGCCTCGGCGACGGACGCGCGGCGCCAGTCGCTGTCGCTCACGGCGGCCGGCAGGAAGCTGTTCCGCACCCTCGACGAACGCTCCAACCGGCAGGTGGCGCAGCTGCTGCAGCCGCTGCCGGGGCCGGCGCGCGAGTCGCTGGTCGGCGCGATGCGTGCAGTCATGCGCGGGCTCGACGATCGCCCGCAGCCGTCCGTGGTCGAACTGCGCGGGCTGCGGCCAGGCGACGCGGGCTGGCTCGTGCAGCGCCACGGCGAGATCTACGCCCGCGAATACGGGCTGTCGGTCGAGTTCGAGGCGCTGGTCGCCCGCATCATGGCCGACTATGTCGACCAGCACCGCCCGGGGCGCGAGAACGCGTGGATCGCCGAGGTCGACGGGCAGCGCGCCGGCTGCGTCCTGTGCGTGCGCAAGGACGACGAGACGGCGCAGCTGCGCGTGCTGCTCGTCGAGGCCTGGGCGCGCGGCCACGGGCTCGGCGCGCGGCTGGTCGACGAATGCATCCGCTTCGCGCGCGGCAGCGGCTATCGCAGGCTGGTGCTGTGGACCAACGACGTCCTCGTCTCGGCGCGCAGGATCTACCTGGCAGCGGGCTTCGAGCTCGTCAGCGAGGAGCGCCACCACAGCTTCGGCAAGGATCTCGTCGGTCAATACTGGGAACTGCGTCTGTAGGCTTCTCGCGGGCTGACATCTGCTCGTCGGCGGCGGGAAGGCACAATCGCGCGCATGTCTGTCATCTCTCCAACCGCCGTCGGTCCGCTCGCCGCGATCGACATGGGCTCCAACAGTTTCCGCCTCGAGATCGGGCAGGTCCAGGACGGGCGCTATCGCCGCCACCTCTACCTGAAGGAAACCGTGCGCCTGGGCGGCGGGCTCGATGTCGACGGCATGCTCACCGAGGAGGCCACCGAGCGCGGCCTCAAGTGCCTGGCCAGTTTCGCGCAGACGCTCAAGACCGCGGCGCCGATGCAGGTGCGCGCCGTCGCGACCCAGACGCTGCGCGAGGCGCGCAACCGCGACCAGTTCCTGCTGCGCGCCGAGGCCGCGCTGGGCTATCCGATCGAGGTCATCTCGGGCCGCGAGGAAGCGCGCCTGATCTACGCCGGCGTGGCGTTCCTGCAGCCGTCGACGCGGCCGCGGCTGGTGATCGACATCGGCGGGCGCTCCACCGAGATGATCCTGGGCAACGGCCGCGTCCCGCGCGCGGCCGAGTCGTTCCAGGTCGGCTGCGTGAGCCTGTCGATGCGCTACTTCCCCGACGGCCGCTACACGCGCTCGGCGTTCCGCGCGGCGCAGGTCGCGGCGGGCGCGGAGCTCGAGGAGGCCCTGGTGCCCTTCGCGCGCCGCCACTGGCGCGAGGCGCTGGGCTCGTCCGGCACCGCGGGCGCCGTGGCCGACGTGCTGCGCGCCAGCGGCAAGACCGACGGCCGCATCACCGCCGACGGGCTGCGCTGGCTCATCGAGCGCTGCATCGCGCTCGGCCACATCGACAAGCTCGACATCCCCGGCATGAAGCCGGAGCGCCGCCCCGTCATCGCCGGCGGCCTGGCCATCCTCTACACGATCTGCGCGCAGTTCGGCATCGACGAGCTGACGCCCGCCAAGGGCGCGCTGCGCCAGGGCGTGATCGTCGACCTGTCCGAGCGCCTGGCCGCCGGCAACCAGGCGAGCGGCCACGACCTGCGCGACACGACGATCGCCGACCTGCAACGCCGCTTCCACGTCGACGTCGGCCAGGCCGAACGCGTGGCGCGCACGGCCCAGGACTTCTTCGACGGCGCGTGGCCCCGGGCCGACGCGGAGATGCGCAAGGAGCTGCGCTGGGCATCGGCTCTGCACGAGGTCGGGCTGATGGTCTCGCACCACGACCACCACCGCCACAGCGCCTACATCGTCGCGCACGTCGACGCGCCGGGCTTCTCGCAGAGCCAGCAGCGCCGCCTCGGCGAACTGGTGCTCGGGCAGCGCGGCGGGCTGCGCAAGATCGAGGCGGGGCTGTCGCGCGAGCTGACGGCGTGGCAGGTGCTCTGCCTGCGCCTGGCGGTGATCGAATGCCACGCGCGCGGCGAGGTCGACGCGAGCGGCCTTCAGCTCACGCGCGTGGGCGACG
>DASQCX010000196.1:0-6761 GCA_035634455.1 Burkholderiaceae bacterium | reverse complement strand
GCGCCCGCGGCAAACGGGCCGATTTCCGGGCCGTCCGGCGCTTGGCGGGGCCTGGCCGCCGCGCGTCGACGGCCGGCAAGCCGGGTGCGGCGGCGGTCGTGGCGCGCCAAATGCCGCATTTCGGGGCCGGTTGTCACGCGCGGCGGGCCGAGGCTGACACCGGGCCTTCGAGCGCAGCGCGGAATCGGAGCTCCCCCGTATCATCAAGACGCACCCCGCCGGGCCGGCCCCGACCGTTCGCCGACGTGGTGTCCGGAGAACCGTCCCGTGTCCACCAAGCCCGTCACCGTCGTCCCGCCTGTCGGATCCGCCGCCGCGCCGCCCGCTGTCCGCGCGGCGTCCGCGCCCGGCGCGGCATCGGCGCCGGTTCGGGCGGACGCGGGCCCGGGCGCGCCCGTGCAAGCGGTCGCGCCGGCGCCCGCGCGCGTGACGCGCGGCGCGCGGCCGAACCGCCTGTGGACGCTGGCCACGCCCTGGCTGATGGGCGCGGTGCTGCTGCTGGCCGCCTGGCTGGCGTGGCACGCGATCGACATGCTGGACGGCCTGGCCCGTGTCGGCGACGAGGCGCGCGAGCACGAGGCGAGCCCGGCGCTGTCAGCGGCGTTCCTGACCCAGCTGCAGGCCGTCCGGCAGCAGGTGCTGGCCGCGTTCGTGCTGATCGTGGCGATGCTGCTGCTGGTGGGCGCGCTGGCCGTCCAGTGGGTGCGGGTGGCGCGGCGCGAGCGCGCCAGCCGCGGCCGCGCCGAGCACCTGGCCGCGCTGGCCGAATCGGAGCGCGCGCGGGCGGAGGTGGCGGATCGCGAGAAGGGCCGTTTCCTGGGCATGCTGAGCCACGAGCTGCTGACGCCGCTGCAGTCGATCTGGAGCACCATCGACGTCATCGAGTCGCGCGGGCGCATCGAGGCGACGGACGCGTCGTTCCGCCGGCTCAAGGAGGCGACGCGCTCGCTGCGCGGCCGCATCAGCGACCTGCTGGACTTCGCCAAGATGTCGTCGGGCCGCCTCGAGACGCGCATCCGCGGCTTCCAGCTGGACAAGCTGATCGACTCCGCGCTGCGCGACGTCGAGGAGGCGCTGGCCGAGCGCAACCTGGACGTGCACTGGGAGGCCGGCCCCGACCTGGACCAGCGCATCTATTCCGACCCCGCGCGTCTGCGCCAGGTGATCGACAACCTGCTGACCAACGCGATCAAGTACACCGAGCGCGGCGGCATCACCATCGCCGCGGCGCTGCTGCCCGAGCAGGGGCTGCTGCGCGTCGAGATCTCCGATACCGGCGTGGGCATCGCGCCGGAGGCGATGGCGCGCCTGTTCGAGCCGTTCTACCGCGCGCCGCTGACCGCCGGCATGGCCGAGGGCAGCGGCCTCGGGCTGGCGGTGGTGCGCAGCCTCGTCGAGCTGATGGGCGGTACGATCCGCTTCGAGTCGCAGCCGGGCCAGGGCACGGTGGCGACGGTGGAGGTGCCGATCACCGAGGGCAGCGACGGCCTGGAGGTGGACGCGCCGCCGCGCCTGGACGCGCGGCTGCCGGTGCTGGTGGTCGACGATTCGCGCGACGCCCGGCGCGCCATCGCCGACGTCATCCGCTCGCTGGGCATCACGGTGGTCGAGGCGGCGGACGGCGCCGCGGGCCTGGCCGCGGCCGCCGGCGGCGACTTCCAGGCCATCCTGCTGGACCTGCAGATGCCCGACATGACGGGGCTGCAGGTCGCGCAACGGCTGCGCCGGCCGGGCCAGCGCCACGAGAAGACCTTTCTCGCGCTCGTGTCGGCCTACAACGACCTCGACGACGCGACGCTGGACGCCGTGTTCGACGCCCGCATCGACAAGCCCGCCGGCCGCAAGGAGCTCACGGCCGTCCTGGCGCGCGCGGCGCAGGCCCATCCCTGAGCCAGGCCCGCGCCAGGCTCAGCTGCAGCACGCGGGCGTCGCTGCTCGCGCGGTGGCGGCGCAGCTGCAGGTTGCGGCGGACGATCTCGCGCGCGGCGTCGAAGCGCCCGGCCGCGCCTTCATCCATCAGCTCGCGCAGGTGGCGCAGCTTGAACGCGGGCAGGACGTCGGCGGCGTCGAACAGGCGGGCGAGCCAGGCGTAGTCGTGCGCCCAGTTGTCGCAATAGACGGTGCGGCCGTCCAGCCGGTGGTTGAGTTCGAGGGCCACCTCGCGCGGGCTGCGGCCATGGCGTTGCAGCAGCGAGCGCGAGACGCCGTGCAGGCGCTCGGCCTCGCCGTCCCAGTGCGTCCAGTCCGCGTCGGGCGCGATCAGCGAGCAGTAGGCCGTGCCGTCGGGCAGCACGAAGCCGACCTCGATCGGATAGCTGCCGGCACCGAAGCCGGAGGCCTCGATGTCGATCACGCAGGGCAGCGCGGCGTGCGCGAGCTCGCTGGCGGTGGTGGCGGGGTCGGCGGGGATGGCCATGGGAGGCCGGTATCGCGCGATGCGCTGCCGGCAAGGACCGGACGATAGCGGATCGCGGCTCGCCTGTCCCCTGCGCGACAGGCGGGCTCGGGGCTCGCACTATGGTGTCCGTGCCGCGCGCGCAGTAGGCTGGGGCCAGGTCCTGCCCGGGAAAGAGGGATTTGCCGGGGCGGGACCGGACCCCAAAGGAAACCGATGTCGTCATCCGAAGCGTATTCCGGCACGTCCCCGATCGACGAGTCGCTGGTGGACACCAACGCCGGCGAGGTGCCGCCCGACCGCCCGCACTTCGCGTTCTGGCCGCGGCGCCTGGCGCGCACCGTGACGCCGCCCGAGACTTCGCTGTGGCACAACGTCGAGGTCGCCTCCACGCGTTATCCGGCCAAGGCCGCGACGCTGTTCTTCGGCCGCGCCAAGAGCTACGCGACGCTGCGCGCCGAGGCCGAGGCGATCGCCGGCTGGCTGCAGGCGCAGGGCGTCAAGCGCGGCGACCGGGTCGCGCTGTTCATGCAGAACTGCCCGCAATACCTGGTGGCGTACCACGCGATCCTGCGCGCGGACGCGGTCGTGGTGCCGGTCAACGCGATGAACAAGGTCGAGGAGTTCGGCCACTACATCGTCGACCCGGGCACCAGGGTGGTGATCTGCGGCGCCGAGCTGGCGGGGATCGTGGCCGGCGCGAACGCCGCGCTGCCGCCGTCGCAGCGCGCCGCGCGCGTGCTCGCGGCGCGCTATGCCGACGAACTGCCCGACGCCTTCGAGGACGGCCTGGAGCCGCCCGCCGCGATGCGCGACTGGCTGCTGGCCGACCCGCCGCTGCCGCCCGGCACCGTGCGCTGGCGCGACGCGCTGGCCGAGGGCCACGCGCCAGGCCCCGCCGTCGCCGGTCCCGACGACCTCGCGCTGCTGCCCTACACCTCGGGCACGACGGGCCTGCCCAAGGGCTGCATGCACACGCACCGCACGCTGATGGCCAACGTGGTCGGCGGCGCGGAGTGGGGCTCGGGCAGCGCCGAGAGCGTGGTGCTGGGCGTGGTGCCGATGTTCCACATCACGGGCATGCTGTACGGGGTGATCTCGCCGATGTTCGGCGGCGCCACCGTGGTCGTCATGCCGCGCTGGGATCGCGAGCTGGCCGGGCGGCTGATCTCGCGCCACAAGGTGTCGCACTGGACCTGCATCCCGACGATGGTCATCGACCTGTTCGGCAGCCCCAACTACCGCAGCTTCGACCTGTCCAGCCTGCGCTGGCTGTCGGGCGGCGGCGCGGCGATGCCGCAGGCGGTGGCGCAGCGCCTGATCGACGAGTTCGGGCTGCGCTTCTGCGAGGGCTACGGCCTGACCGAGACGGCCGCGCCCAGCCACGCCAACCCGGCCGAGCGGCCCAAGCTGCAGTGCCTGGGCATGCCGTTCTTCGGCGTCGACTCGCGCGTGGTGGATCCGCTGACGCTGAAGGAGCTGCCACCGGGCGAGGTCGGCGAGATCGTCACCCGCGGCCCGATGGTGTTCCGCGGCTACTGGAAGAACCCGGAGGCGACGGCGGCGGCCTTCGTCGAGGTCGAGGGTCGCCGGTACTTCCGCACCGGCGACCTCGGCCACATGGACGAGGACGGCTACTTCTTCATCACCGACCGCCTCAAGCGCATGATCAACGCGAGCGGCTTCAAGGTCTGGCCGTCGGAGGTGGAACTGCTGCTGTACAAGCATCCGGCGGTGCAGGAGGCCTGCGTCATCTCGGCGCAGGACGCCTACCGCGGCGAGACGGTCAAGGCCATCGTCGTGCTGCGCGCCGAGGCTCGCGGCAAGGTGCAGGAGCGCGACATCGTCGCCTGGGCGCACGAGAACATGGCCGCGTACAAGGCGCCGCGCGTCGTCGAGTTCGTCGACGCGCTGCCCAAGTCCGGCGCGGGCAAGGTGATGTGGCGGCTGCTGCAGGACCAGGAAAACGCCGGCCGCAACGCCGGCTGAGAGAGGACATCGTCATGAGCAACACCTTCGTTTGGGTCGATATCCCCGTCGCCGACCTCGATCGCGCGATCGGGTTCTACAGCGCGGTCGTCGGCCGGCCGGTCGGCAGGATCGGTGGCCCCGGCTTCAACTTCGGGCTGTTCGAGCACCAGGGCAACGAGGTCGGCGGCTGCCTGGTCGGTTCGGGCGAAGGCGCGGCGCCGTCGCTCACCGGGCCGTTGGTCTACATCGCCTGCGAGGGCCGGCTCGACGCCGCCGTCGCGGCGGCGCAGGCCAAGGGCGGGAGGGTGCTCAAGGAGAAGCACTCGATCGCGCCGAACGGCTTCCGGGCCATCATCGCGGACAGCGAGGGCAACCGCGTCGCGCTGCATTCGATGACGGCCTGAGCCGGGGCTCGCGTGGCCGCCCGCGCGCACGCGTGACGCCTGCCGGCGCCCGCGCGCGCACGCGAGCACGCACGCGCGGCCGCGGCGGCGCATGCGCGCGGCGGCCGGGACGATGCCGGCCTCGACCCTGGGGCGATGGCCCGCGTGGTGAAATGACGCCATGAAACGCCCGTCCTTCGTCCCCGACAACTTCACGCTGGCGCTCGTGGCCGTCGTGGCGCTGGCCAGCATCGCACCGGCGCAAGGCGGGGTGGCGCGCTTGTTCGACGGCTTCACCAGCTTCGCCATCGGCCTGCTGTTCTTCCTGCACGGCGCCAAGCTGTCGCGCGACGCGATCCGCGGCGGCCTCCTGCACTGGCGCCTGCACCTGCTCGTGTTCGCCTGCACCTTCGTGCTGTTCCCGCTGCTGGGCTGGGCGCTCCGGCCGCTGCTGCAGCCGCTGGTCACGCGCGAGATCTACACCGGCGTGCTGTTCCTGTGCGTGCTGCCCGCGACGGTGCAGTCGGCGATCGCGTTCACGTCGATCGCGCGCGGCAACATCCCGGCCGCGGTGTGCAGCGCGTCGGCCTCGACGATGCTGGGCGTGTTCGTCACGCCGGTGCTGGTGAGCCTCGTCGTGGTGCCGAACGCGGCGGCGTCGAATTCCCTCGATTCGATCGTGCGCATCCTGCTGCAGCTGATGCTGCCCTTCGTCGTCGGGCACCTCGCGCGGCCGTGGATCGCGGGCTGGGTGCATCGCCGCAAGCAGATGCTGGGGTTCGTCGACCGCGGTTCCATCCTGCTGGTCGTCTACACCGCGTTCAGCGCGGCCGTCATCGAGGGCCTGTGGAAGCAGGTGCCGCCGCTGGCGCTCGCGGGCCTGCTGGTGGTGTGCGCGGTGCTGCTGGCCTGCGCGCTGTTCCTCACGGGCTGGTTCGCGCGCCGTCTCGGGTTCGACAAGGCCGACGAGATCACCATCGTGTTCTGCGGCTCGAAGAAGAGCCTGGCCAGCGGCATCCCGATGGCCAAGGTGCTGTTCCCCGCGCAGGCCGTCGGCGCCATCGTGCTGCCGCTGATGCTGTTCCACCAGATGCAGCTGATGGTGTGCGCGGTGCTGGCGCAGCGCTTGGCGCGCCGGGCCGAGAAAGGCTCGGTAGGCGAGGTGAGCGGCGCGATCGGCTGATCCCCGGCGCGCGGCATTCAAGACCAGGCACCTCGGCGCGTTGACGTGCGGGCCTTGCGACCAAGCTCCGCGGAGCCGGTCGTGGAAGATCCCGGTGTCGCGCCCTCAGGCGAGCAGCCTCAGCGTCTCCGGATGCCGCCGCATGTAGACCTCGACGTAGCTGCACGACGGCACGACGCGGTAGCCCTTGTCCGCGGCCCACGCGAGCGCGGTGCGCACCAGCTCGGCGGCGACGCCGCGTCCGCCGACGGCGGTCGGCACGCCGGTGTGCGTCATCCACAGCACGTCGCCGCGCAGCTGGTAGTCGGCCACGCACAGGTGGCCCTCGACGGTGGCCTCGAAGCGCTGTCGCGCCTCGTTGTGGGTGACTGCGACGTTCATCGATGACTGCGCCGGGAGGTTCACTGTCCGAGCTTTTGCCACAGGAAGGCGAACTGCAGCGCTTGCACGTCCGCGCGCTGCTCGTTGTCCGCCGCGCCGCCGTGCCCGCCCTCGATGTTCTCGTAGTACAGCACGTCGTGCCCCTGCTCGATCATGCGCGCGGCCATCTTGCGCGCGTGGCCGGGGTGCACGCGGTCGTCGCGCGTCGAGGTGGTGAAGAAGATCGTCGGGTAGCGCGTGTCCTTGCGGACGTTCTGGTACGGGCCGTACTTCGAGATCCAGGCCCACTCGGCCGGGATGTCCGGGTTCCCGTACTCGGCCATCCACGAGGCGCCGGCCAGCAGCTTGTTGTAGCGGCGCATGTCCAGCAGCGGCACCTGGCTGACCACGGCGTTGAACAGCTCGGGGTGCTGGGTCAGCGCCACGCCGGCCAGCAGGCCGCCGTTGC
>DASQCX010000195.1:0-2240 GCA_035634455.1 Burkholderiaceae bacterium | reverse complement strand
CAGCTGCTTGGCCTCGGCGGAGATCGCCTGCATCTGCAGCAACTGCGCATCGGCCTGGGCGCGCAGCGCGGGCGCGGCGTCCAGCGTGTTCCAGGCCGGCCGCACGAGGGCCAGCCAGAGCACCAGGAACGCGAGCGCGATGGCGATGACGGCGACCATCCGGCGCTCGCGCGCGTCGAGCCGCGAATAGCTGGCCAGCAGCTGGCTGCGGGTGTCGTTGAGGGCGCTCATGTTCATTTGCTCCGGGCCGAGGGCTGGCGGCGGCTCAGTTGCAGCTTGCCGGAGTCCGGCCGCACGTCGACGTTGGCGGCGCGCAGCTGCGTCGTGAAGCGCTCGATCTCCTGCGGCGTCCAGCCGGAGGCGGGCAGCGTCAGGTGGCCGGGCTCGAACTTCAGGGTCTCGATCGGCGGATGGCCCTGCGGCCAGGCCGATTCGGCGGCCTGCAGCAGCGTCTCGATGTCGCCGTCGCCGGGGCGGCCGGCGGCGGCGCGCAGCTGGTCGAGCTGCTGCTGCGCCTGGCCGGCCGGGTCGTAGAGGGTCTTGATGTTGGGGAAGGCCTCGGCCACGGCGGCGGTGAGCGCGGCCTTCTTCTGCGCGATGCGGTGGTTCTCCTGCAGCGCCCGAATGTTCAGGCCCAGCAGCGTCATCGCCACCAGCGCGACCAGGCCGCGGCGCGTGACGCGCCAGGCGGGGTCGAACGCGAAGCGGGCCGCGAGGTCGCGCACCAGCTTGACGCCGCGGCGCTGCGGCGCGAGCTCGAACTGCAGCAGGTTCCAGCCGGCGCGCGCGGCGCGCAGCGCCTGCTCCTCGTCGGTGACCGAGGCCACCGGCATGCCGACGAACTCGCTGGCGTCGAGCGAGGTGTCGGGCGTGGCCGTCCAGCGCACGACGCCGTCCTCGGGCAGCGCGTCGAGCAGCCCGCGCGCCACCGGGCTGGCGAGCGGCACGCACAGCACGCCGGCGTCGTCGCGCCAGGCGAGCCGGGCCGGATCGTCCGGGCCGCCCTCGCGGAACGTGTGGCCGGCGATGCCCTGGTCGGGCCACCACGACGGGACCGCGCGATCGAGCGCGACGTCGCCGACCTCGAGCGCGTCGAGCTGCGTGCGCAGCCAGGGCTTGTTGACGACCGCGACCCAGTGCTCGCCGCCGGGCTTGGCATCCGGCGCCAGCGCGAGGTGGACCTCGTCCTCGTCCTCCAGCAGCGCCTCCTCCATCACGCCGACCAGCGCCGCGCGCATGCGGGCCGCGGGCGCCTTGGGGATGGCGATGCGCTGGAACGCGACGTCGCCCGGGCGCAGCACGGCCACCACCAGCGCCGCCCGCGGCAGTTCCGACGCCGGGGCGCGGCCGCGGTCGGTCATGCGCTGGCCGTCGGCGCTGAGCACGTAGTCGAACTCGGCGGGCGCGGCATGGCCGGCGGCCGACGGGTCGGCGAGCCGGGGCTGGGCCGCGAGCAGGATGATCAGCGTGGACATGGTGTGGAGACGAATTTACCGCTTGCGCGTGAACGCAGGGCGCCACCCCGCGCGGCGGTGCCGCCAGGGAGCAAAACGGCGTATTGTGACCTGTGAAGGTGACGGATCCGGCGCCTTTCCGCCACGCAGCGCTGCGGGAAAACGCGAGCCTGGCGACCCGGGGTCGCCCGGCAATCCCGCGTTCCCGGTATCCGGGCGAGGCCGTTCATGCGGCGTCGGGCGGCAGGCGCTCGCGGCGCAGCACCCGCACCGGGGTGTACGGGTCCTTGCGATAGACGACGGAGCGTTCGCGGATCACGTGCTGCTCGTAGCGCAGCTGGCCGTAGATCTCGAAGTACTGCGACTTGACGGACAGGATGCCGGCGAGCTGGTTGCCCTCGGCGCCGAGGGTGCAGCCGATGGTGGCGGAGATGTTGACGGACTTCGGGACGGCGGACGCATCCGTGTACGGCTTCTGCCGGCGCTGCAGGATCACCTGCTCGGCTTGCGCGCGCGACATGGCCGGGCAGCCGGCCACCAGGACTTCCGCCGTCGCCGTGTTGGCGTTGATCGGCATGGGCTTGGTATCCGTGAACGGGATGATCTGGACGAAGGGTTCCAGCAGCTTGATCGTCTTGGCGTCGATGCCGTACCAGGCCAGGTCGCCCACTTCCATCGGCATCAGCACGCTGTTCGTGCTGTCGACCGTGCCGGCGTCCGCCGCCTGCTGCTGTTGCGCGGACCAGCTGGCGCGCATGCCGGCCGCGATCCGGGTGGCGACGTCGG
>DASQCX010000194.1:0-1618 GCA_035634455.1 Burkholderiaceae bacterium | reverse complement strand
CCCTCGAGGACTTCCCGGCGCTGGTGGCGGCCGCGCCCAAGGGCCTCTTCCTGACCGGGACGCCGGTCCTCGACCTCGACCGACAGCGCGGAGAGGGCACCGGCTACCAGACGCTCTGCTTCGTGGACCAGACGACCCACGACATGCGCATCGGCTGGTACACCGATACCTACCGTCGCACCGACGCGGGGTGGCGCCTGCGCACCCGGGCCATGACGTTCCTGCGCCGCAGCGGCGGCCGCGACTCGGGCAAACCACACGACCCGAGGCGCCCGCTGCCCCGCGACGACGCGGCCGGCTAGGCGCCCCCGCCCGTGGAGCTCACAGAGTTCAAGGCCGCGGTCGACCGCTGGCTCGACGAAAACGAGGTGGCGCTCGCGCCCGCCTACGACGGCATCGGCAGCCTCGATGAGCAGATGACGCAGCTGCGCAAAGTCATGCGCCTGGCCTACGACGCCGGCTTCATGCGCATGGGCTGGCCCGAGCGCGTCGGCGGGCTCGGGGGGTCCAACCTGCTGCGCGCCTACCTCGGCGAAGCGCTGACCAAGCGCGACGTCGTGGAACCGGGCATCTACTCCATGCCCGAGGTGCTGGCGCCGACGATGATCGACTACGCGCCCGAAGATCTAGCGGCCGAAATGGTGCCGAACCTCCTCAGTGGCCAGGAGATCTGGTGCCAGGGGTTCTCCGAACCGGGGACCGGGAGCAACCTGGGGTCGCTCACCTGCCGCGCCACGCGCACCGACGGCGGCTGGCGGGTCGACGGCCAGAAGGTGTGGACGAGCCTCGCCCAATACGCGTCGCGCTGTGTGCTCTTGACGCGCACGGGGACGCCGGAGTCGGCCCACCGCGGCATCACCGCGTTCTTCGTCGACATGAACAGTCCGGGCATCACCGTCCGGCCCATCGAGACGATGCACGGCGTGCCGGAGTTCTGCGAAGTCTTCTTCGACGGCGTCGTGGTCCCGTCCGACCGCCTGCTCGGCGAGGTCGACCAGGGCTGGTCGATCGCGATGGACCTGCTCCCCTACGAGCGCAGCACCGCGCTGTGGCACCGCGCCGCCTATCTGCGGCGCCGCCTCGAACGGTTGGTCGCCGAGGCGCCCGACGGTGCGCTCGACCCGGGCGCAGCCGGCGAGGCGGCCCAGCTGCTGCTGGCCTTCCGCGCGCGCTCGCGCGCCACGCAGCGGCGGCTGGCGGCCGGCGAAACGCTGGGGCCGGAGACCTCGGTCGACAAGGTGCTGCTGGCGACGGCCGAGCAGGCCGTCTTCGACCTCGCAGCCGAGGGCCTGGGCGCGGAGGTGGCCGTGGGCGACGATCCCGTCTCGGCGCGGTGGCGGGCGGAGTTCCTCTACTCGCGTGCCGCCTCGATCTACGGCGGCAGCGCCGAGATCCAGCGCAACATCATCGCCCGCCGCCTGCTCGGTCTCGGAGACGACCGGTGATGGACGCGGCCGAGCGCGAGTTGTTCGAAGGCGCCATCCGGCGGGCCACCGAGTCGGGCAGCGTCGACACGCTGGACGCGGCACTGGCCGACCTCGGTTGGCACGACGCGCTCGAGGCCGATCGCCCCCTGGCCGTCGCCGTGCTCTTCGAGGCGCAGGGCTCGGCCAACGCC
>DASQCX010000193.1:0-1808 GCA_035634455.1 Burkholderiaceae bacterium | reverse complement strand
AGCCGCTGGACATCGCCCAGATCCTGCCGACCGTCGAGGCCGCGCTGGCCACGGTGCGCGCGCGCCGGGCCGTCGCGCCGCGGCCCGCGCCGGTGCCGCGCGAGCGCCCGCGCCACGACCCGTTCGACCCGAGCTCCGGCTTCGCGCCGCTGCACGAGCCGCCGGCGTCGCCCGCCGCGGCGCCGGACGACGTCTCCGGCGCGCTGGCCGACGTCGTCGCCATCGCGGTGGGCGTGCTGATGCACCGCTACTCGCTGTCGCGCCGCGAGGCGTTGCTGCGCCTGCATCGCATGGCCGCGGCCGACGGGCTGCAGGTCAAGGCCTCGGCCGAACGCTTGCTCGACGCGGTCGAACTGCTGGCCCGGCCCGGCAACGCCTGAGTTGTACCGGTCGCCGCGCTGATACAGCGCAGCCTTCGTCCCGCACCGCTGTGCCTTGGCCGGCCTCCCGGCCGTCCCTAAGCTCTGCTCCCAGCCTGGAGACCGAGCCGATGACGCAGCTGCTGCCGATGATGATGTATTGTTTCGTGATGTCGATCACCCCCGGACCGAACAACCTGATGCTGACGGCCTCGGGCGCGAACTTCGGCTACCGGCTCACGTTGCCGCAGGTGATGGGCTGCGTGGCGGGCAACGTCGCGCTGACGATGGTCGCGTGCAACGGGCTCGGCCAGCTGTTCGTCGCCTGGCCGCTGGCGCAGGCGATCCTGCGCACGGTCGGCGCGCTGTACCTGCTGTGGCTGGCGTGGAAGCTGGCGCAGACGCGCCTGGGCGACGCGCAGGCGCTGCGGCCGCTCACCTTCCTCGAGGGCGTGATGTTCCAGGCCTTCAATCCCAAGAGCTGGATCCGCGCGATCACGCTGGCGGCGGTCTTCATGCCGGCGGGCGCGAACCCGCTGACCGCCGGCCTGGCGATCAGCCTGATCGGCGGGGCCATCGGCTTCCCGTGCATCTCGATGTGGGCGCTGTTCGGCGTGGCGATGCGCGGGGTGCTGGCGGATCCGCGCCGGCAGCGCGTGTTCAACCTGGCGATGGCGGCGGCGCTCGTCTTCCTCGCGATCGAGATCCTGGTCTGATGTTCACCCTCGACCGCAACTCCCCCGTGGCGCTGTCCGACCAGATCGAGGCGCGGCTGCGCGAGCTCGTCGCGCGCGGGCAGTTGCCGGCGGGCGCGCGCCTGACGTCGATCCGGCAGCTGGCGTCGGAGCTGGCGGTCAGCCCCAACACGGTCATCACGGCCTACGACCGGCTCGTCGCGTCGGGCGTGATCGACGCGCGCGGCACCGCCGGCTACTTCGTCAACCCGCGCCAGGGCGCGATGCCCGAGGAGGTATCGCTCGAGGCCGGCGAGGAGCAGGAGCCGGTGTGGCTGGCGCAGCAGGCCAACGACCAGCGCGCCGGCGTGCTGCTGGCCAGCAGCGGCGCGCTGCCGCCCGCGTGGCTGGAGGACGCCGTGCCCGCCGCCGCGGTGCAGCGCGGGCTCGCGCGCAGCGTCGCCGGCATGGCCTCGCGCTGCCCGCCGCAAGGCCTGCCCGAGCTGCGCGAGCGCCTGGCGCTGATGCTGCGCGGCATGGGCATCCCGGTGGACGCCGGCCGCATCCTCACGACCTACGGCGGCACGCACGCGATCGACATGATCTGCCGCAGCTTCCTCAAGCCCGGCGACGCGGTGCTGGTGGAGGACCCCGGCTACTTCGTGCTCTTCGAGCAGTTGCGCGCCCATCACGTGCGCCTGATCGGCGTGCCGCGCCACGCCGACGGCCCGGACCTCGCGGCGCTGGAGGCCGCCTGCCGCGCGCACCGTCCGCG
>DASQCX010000192.1:0-11323 GCA_035634455.1 Burkholderiaceae bacterium | reverse complement strand
CGCGCCTGCCATCGCGAAGGCGCCGAACTCGCCTTCAGTTACCAGGGCGAGCGCTTCAAGGAGCGCATCGCCGAATACGCCGCCGAATTCGGCTCGAAGCTGATCTTCGACTGCGACGTCGGCTCCGACGAGCAGATCGCGGCGCTGGCGGACGGCCTCAAGGCGGCCTGGCCCGAGGGCTTCGACGGCTTCGTGCACTCGATCGGCTTCGCCCCGCGCGAGGCGATCGCCGGCGACTTCCTGGACGGCCTGTCGCGCGAGAGCTTCCGCATCGCCCACGACATCTCCGCCTACAGCTTCCCGGCGCTGGCCAAGGCCACGCTGCCCCAGCTGCGCGCCAACAGCGCCCTGCTGACGATGACCTACCTCGGCGCCGTGCGCGCCGTGCCGGCCTACAACACGATGGGCCTGGCCAAGGCGTCGCTGGAGGCCAGCGTGCGCTACCTGGCGTCCAGCGTCGGCCCCAAAGGCATCCGCGTCAACGGCATCTCCGCCGGCCCGATCAAGACGCTGGCGGCCTCCGGCATCAAGGGCTTCGGCAAGCTGCTGGGCGTGTTCGAGGAGAACTCGCCGCTGCGCCGCACGGTCACGATCGACGACGTCGGCAACGTCGCCGCCTTCCTGCTGTCCGACCTGTCGGCGGGCATGACGGGCGAGATCTCGTACGTCGACGCGGGCTTCAGCCAGGTGATGGGCGGCGGGGCGGAGCTGCTAGGCGAGTGAGGCCCACCCGCCCCAATGCGAAAAGCGCGCCCGGTGGCGCGCTTTTTCTTTGCGGCATCGCGCACCGCCTCCTGACCGGACGAATCAAAGCTCGTCCAGCGCCCGCGCCGCGCCGATCAGGGCCGGCGAGGTCTCGGCGTGGATCAGCCAGGTCGGGATGGCGTCGAGGTAGCCGCGGAAGCGGCCCTTGGCGATGAAGCGCTCGCGGAAGGCCGAGCGGTCGATCCAGTCGCCCAGGCGCGGGACGATGCCCCCGCCGATGTAGACGCCGCCGCGCGCGCCCAGCGTGAGCGCCAGGTTGCCGGCGACGCTGCCGAGGAAGGCGAAGAACAGCTCGATCACCTCGACGCAGCGCGCGTCGCTGCCGGCCAGCGCCGCGGCGGTGACGCCGGCCGGATCCAGGCTTGCGGCACCGACGCCATCGATCTTGCACAGCGCCTCGTACATGGCGACCAGGCCCGCGCCCTGCAGCGCGCGCTCGGCCGAGGCATGGCCGAAGCGGTCGCGCAGCACGGCGACCACCGCGTCCTCGCGCGCGTTCGCCGATGCGAGGCTGACGTGGCCGCCCTCGCCGCCCAGCGGCACCAGGTGGCCGGCGGTGTCGTGCAGCAGCCCGGAGACGCCCAGGCCGGTGCCCGGGCCCAGCAGGCCGATGGCGCCCCTCGGATCGGCGGCGCCGGCGCTGCCGATGCGGCGCAGGTGCTCGGGCTGCAGCGACGGCAGCGACAGCGCCAGGGCGGTGAAGTCGTTGATGAACAGCAGGCGATCCAGGCCGAGCGCGACGCGGACCGCCTCGATCGAGAAGGCCCAAGGCGAGTTCGTCATGCGCAGGAAGTCGCCGACGATCGGGTTGGCGATCCCGACGGCGCCCTGGCGCGGCCTGGGTCCGACGACCTGGTCGAGGTACGCCTTCATGGCGCCGTCGATGTTGTCGTGGTCGGCGACCGCGAAGGTCCTGACCTGCGACGGCTGCGCGCCGGACGCCTCCTGCAGGGCGAAACGGGCGTTGGTGCCGCCGACGTCGCCCATCAGGCGCGGGAAGCTGGAGGTGTTGGCAGCCGTCATGGACCGGGGAGCTCGCTGAAAAGGGGTGGCACGGACAACTAGATGCCCGTATTCGCGGCAAAAGCCGTGAATGTAGTTTACCTACGATTTCAGATCAACCACACCGATTCAAATATCTGTCTCCGGGTATGCCGACGTGATCCATGCACAAGAAGGCAGCATCGAAACCGTAGTTTGCATACACCTTCGCCTCAAATCAGTGCGGACCTCCAGGCCGCAGCTCGAAGATCTTCACGGAGCGCGGCGGCAGCTCCACCGTCGCGCCCAGCTCGACCTGCGTGCCGGCCAGCACGTCGCGCGCGCTCGCCGGCGTCTTGAGCACCTCGGCGAAGCGCGCCAGGTCCAGCGTGGTCGCCGTCTGGTTCTTGTTGATCACCACCATCACGGTGGAATCGGCGTCGTAGCGGAACCAGGCGTAGGTGCCGTGCTCGGGCACGAAGTGCATCAGCCTGCCGTGGTGGATCGTCGTCTGCGTCCTGCGCCAGTTCAGCAGCGTGCGCACGAAGGCCTGCATGTCCTTCTGCTTCTCGCTCAGGCCTTCGCCCGTGAAGGCGTTCACCTTGTCGCCGGCCCAGCCGCCCGGGAAGTCCTGGCGCGCCTTGCCGTCGTCGCGCACGGTCGGGCTGGTCATCAGCACCTCGGTGCCGTAGTACAGCTGCGGCACGCGCGGCATCGTCATCACGTAGGCCAGCGCCATCTTCGTCAGGCCGACGTCCTCCTTGAGCACGCTGTACAGGCGCGGCAGGTCGTGGTTGCCCTCGAACAGCACCATCCTTTCCGGGTGCGGATACAGCACGTCGTTGACCAGCGCCTCGTATAGATCCATCAGGCCCGCGTGCAGGTTGTCCTCGTCGCTGGCCAGCGCCTTGCGCAGCGTGCCGTTCAGCGGGAAGTCCATCGCGCTGGGCAGCGGCACGCGGCCGGCGGCGTCGCGGCCGCCGCCCAGCCAGTGCATCAGCACGGTCGGCTGGCTCGTCCACTCCTCGCCGACGATGTTCATGCGCGGGTACTCCTGCAGCACGCGGCGCGTCCACTCCTGCAGGAAGGCCTGGTCGGAGTAGCCCCAGGTGTCCACGCGCAGGCCGGACAGCCCGGCGTACTCGACCCACCAGATCGTGTTCTGGATCTGGTACGTGGCCAGGAACGGGTTGCGCTGGTTCATGTCCGGCATGTTCGGGCCGAACCAGCCGTCGGTGTAGATCCTCGCGTCCGCGCGCGACGCGTACGGGTCGCTCGCGGTCGTGCGCGCGTGCTGCGTCTGCACGAACTTGCCGTCGAAGCCGATCCAGTCCGGCGCGGGCATGTCGTGCATCCACCAGTGCTCGGAGCCGATGTGGTTGAGCACCACGTCCATGATGACGCCGATGCCCTTGGCGCGCGCCGCCTCCACCATGCGGCGGTAGTCCTCGTTGGTGCCGAAGCGCGGGTCGATCCTGTAGGTGTCGGTCGCGGCGTAGCCGTGGTACGAGTACTTCGGCTGCTTGTTCTCGGTCAGCGGCGTCGGCCACAGCATCGTGACGCCGAGGTCGTGGAAGTAGTCGAGGTGGTCGACGATGCCCCGGATGTCGCCGCCGTGGCGGCCCGCCTCGTCGTCGCCGCGGTTGGCCGGGTCGCCGTAGCCGGGCGCGTTGTCGTTGGCCGGGTTGCCGTTGGCGAAGCGGTCAGGCACCAGGTTCAGGATGACGTCGGACGCGTCGAAGCTGCGGCGCTGCGCCGAACCCGGCGCGCGGGCGCGCAGCTCGAACGGCGCGTGGAAGCGCTCCGCGCCGTGGCTGAAGACGATGTCAACGCGGCCCGGCGCCGCATCGGGCGCGATGCGCAGGTCTATGAACAGGTAGTTCGGATTGGCCACGCGCGACACCGACTCGATGCGCACGCTGCCGGCGGACGCGTCGCCGATCCGCGGCGCCGCATCGGCGATGCGCGGCCCGTGCACGAGCAGCTGCAGCTTGTCGCTCTTCATGCCGACCCACCAGAAGGCGGGCTCGATGCGCTCGATCTGCGCGGGCATGGGCGGCAGGTCGGCCGCGCCGGCGGCGCTCGCCCCGAGCGACGAGGCGGCGAGCAGGACGGCGGCGGAGAGTTGGCGGGGATGGTGCATGGCGGGTGATCCGGAAAAGTTCTTCAGCGCGCGACGAACACGACGGCGGCGCGCGCGGGCAAGGTGAAACGGCCGGCCGCGTCGTCGACGCGCGCCTCGCGGGCGATGCGGGCGTCGGCGGCACGGGCGGCGAGATGGACGGGATGCAGGCGCCAGCGGCGTCCGCGCAGCGCGGGCAGGTCCAGCGCGTGCGGCCGCTTGTCGGCGTTGAGCACGACCAGCACGGCGCCGAACTTCGCGCCGGGCAGGCCGCGCGCCTCGATCAGCTCGGCGACGACGGTCGGCTCCTGCGCCGGTCCGCTGGCCGGGAAGCTGACGCGCTCGCGCACCTGGTCGGCGGTCGCGAGGTGGAACAGCGGCGTGCTGGCGCGGATGCGCAGCAGGTCGCGGAAGGCGTCGCGGGTCCACGCGATGTCCGCCGGTGTCGGCTTGAGCGACGCGTCGGCCAGCAGCGGGCGCTCGACGTCCCACAGTGCGCCGTTGTCCGGCTTGGGCGGCAGGCCGGCGCCGAAGCCGTTGTCGCGGCCGGTCCAGTCGAGGCGGTTGAACCAGTCGCCGGAATCGAAGCTGTTCTTGTCGAAGGACTTCGAGCGCAGCAGGTCGACGCCCGCATGGAAGTACGCCACGCCCTGGCTGAACGCGACGATCGCGGCGCCCAGGATCTGCACGCGGGCGCGGTCGGCGCCCGAGGTGGCCAGCGGCAGCTTGAGCACGTCGTTGTCGAACAGCGTCTGGTTGTCGTGGTTCTCGACGTAGTTGACCGCCTCGCCCGGCGCGCTCGCGTAGCCCGCGGGCTGGCTGCCGTACGGGATCTGGTCGAACGGCAGCGCCTGGCCGCGCCAGGTGGTCAGCGTCATGCCGCGCAGCGAGCCGGCCAGGCCGATGCGCAGCATGTCGGCGGCGGCCATCAGGTCCTCGCGCGTGGCGTGGCCGAGGCCGTTCGGGTCGTAGAACTCGCCGTTGATCCAGCCCTGGTCGGCGCGCAGGTGCGAGCTGTCGGTGGACGAGCCGCCGCGCGCCGCGTCGCGGGCGCGGTCGCTGAAGGTGCCGATGCCGGTGCCGTTGAGCGACAGCTGCGAGGCCTGCACGAAGCGCGCGCCGTCGGCCACCTCGCCGAAGTTCCAGCCCTCGCCGATCAGCGGGATCTCTCGACCCGTCGCGGCCTTCAGGCGGCGCTGCAACGCCTCCATCACGGCGCGCGGCTGGTGGCCCATCAGGTCGAAGCGAACGAGTCGACATGGTACTGCACGGCCCACTGCGTCACCGAGTCGACGAGCAGCTTGCCCATCATGAGGTTCTCGGTGGCCGTGTTGTCGCAGCAGGTCGAATGCTCGATGGCGCCGTTCGCGTCCAGGCGCTGGTAGTAGCCCGGCACGATGCGATCGAGCACCGACTGCGCGTGCTGCCCGCTCGCGCTCGTGTGGTTGTAGACGACGTCCATGCCCACGCGCAGGCCGGCGCGGTGCAGGCCCTGCACCATCGCGCGGAACTCGCGCACGCGCAGCGGGCCGTCGTCGGCGTCGGTGGCGTAGCTGCCCTCGGGCGCGTCGTAGTGGAACGGGTCGTAGCCCCAGTTGAAGCAGTCCGTGGCCGCGCCGGCGACGACGGCGGCCTGCTGCGTCTCGTCGGCCGGCCCGCCCTCGATGCGCGGCGTCGTGCAGCCGCGCTCGGGGACGCTGGCGATGTCGAACACCGGCAGCAGATGCACGTCGGTCAGGCCGGCCCGGGCGAGCGCGCGCAGGTGGCGCATGCCGGCGCTGCCGGCGTCGGTGAACGCGAGGTACTTGCCGCGGTGCGCGGGCGGCACGCTGGCGTCGCTGACCGAGAAGTCGCGCAGGTGCAGCTCGTAGATCGTCATGTCGGTCGAGCGCTCGACCGTCGCGGGCGCGGCGTCGCGGCGCCAGTCGCGCGGCAGCGTCGCGGCGTCGTCCAGCGTGCCGAGCCAGCTGCGGCGCGAGTCGGCGTTCAGGCTGACGGAATACGGGTCGGTGACGCGGTTGCGCACCAGGCCGACGCCCGGTACGAACACGTCGACGAGATACGTGAAATAGCGGCCCGGTTGCGCACCCGGCACCTGTACGCGCCAGGCGCCGGTGGCGTCGTCGCGCTGCATGTCGACGAGCGCGCCGGCGGCGCCCTCGGCGCTCGGGTAGATGCAGGCGCGCACGGCGCGCGCGGTCGGCGCCCAGACGGCCAGGCGCAGCGCGTTCCCTGCGCGCGAGACGCCGAGGTCGTCGAGCCGGCCGGCGTCGGCATACAGGTCGTCCAGCGCCCCGGCGGCCTGCAGCGCGCTCGCCTCGAGCACGCGGCCCTGCTCGTCCTCGCGCACGACGAGCGCCTGCCCGCGCAGCGCGCGCGCCACTCCCGCGCGGTCGCCCGCGCGCAGGAGCGCCCCGGCGCCGACGTACTTGAAGCGCTGCGCCATGGCCTCCGGAGCGGGCTCGGTCGACAGCGCGAGATCCAGCGTGTCGTCGGCGCCCTGCACCGGCTGGCCGACGGTCGCGACCAGCGCGCCCTGCGCCGACGACACCAGCACGTAGCGCCCCTGCGCCGGCGCGCCCGGCCACCGGACGAGCGACCGCGACAGCCAGACGGCGCGCGCCGGGACGACGCCCGCGTCGGCCGCCGGCGCCAGCGTCGTCGCGAAATCCGTGGCGTCGCACGCCGCGGCGACCGCCGGTTCGGCGGCCGCCGCGGACGCGGCGCCGGCCACGAGCAGGACGCCCGCGGCCACCCTCGCACAAAAATTTGTCTTCCGCTTGACGTAGTTTTGCTTCACTAACGTGTTGTCTCTGTATCTTAAGGAAGGAATGCTACATGCAATTTCATCATCTGAGCCATATTCCGCATGGGTTTCCCTCATTCATCCTGTCGTTGCATAGTATTTATGATGTACTTTGACTACACCATATGACGAAACCATGACCCATTCGATCCGCGCCCTGCCCGCCGCATGCACCCTCGCCTGCGCCGCCCTGCTGGGCGCCTGCGCGAGCGGCCCCGGCGTCGACGTCTCCGCGGTGCGCCAGGTGCCCCAGCCCGCGCCCCTGGCCGCCGGCTGGGAACACGGCGCGTTCATGGAGGTGTTCGTGCGCAGCTACCAGGACAGCGATGGCGACGGCGTCGGCGACCTGCGCGGGCTCACGCAACGCCTGCCCTACCTGCAGGCGCTCGGCATCAAGGGGCTGTGGCTGATGCCGATCACGGCCAGCGGCGACCACGACCACGGCTACGCGGTGACCGACTACCGCGCCATCGAGCCGGCCTACGGCACGCTGGCCGACTTCGACGAGCTGGTGCGCCAGGCCCACGCGCGCGGCATCGGCATCGTGATCGACTACGTGATCAACCACAGCTCCAGCAAGAACCCGCTGTTCGAGCAGTCGGCGGCGTCGAAGACGAACCCGCGGCGCGACTGGTACGTGTGGGAGGACGTCAAGCCGACCGGCTGGAGCATCTTCGACATCGACCCGTGGAACCCGACCCCCAACGGCGCCTACTTCAGCCAGTTCGGCAAGGAGATGCCCGACTTCAACCTGCGCAACCCGGCCGTCGTGCAGTACCACCTGGACAGCCTGCGCTTCTGGATCAACCACGGCGTCGACGGCTTCCGCATCGACGCCGTGGGCCACCTGTTCGAGAACGGCCCCAAGGGCTGGAGCCTGCAGCCGGAGAACTACGCGTTCATGGCCCGGGTGCGGCGGGAGTTGGACATCGACCACCCGCACGTGATGGTGTGCGAGTCGCCCGGCGACCCTATCGGCTTCGCCCGGCAGGACGCCTGCGGCGCGTCGTTCGCGTTCGGCCACAGCGACGCGCTGGTCAAGGCCGGCCGCGGCGACGAGAAGGCGATCCACGACGTCGCCGACTACTTCCTGACCGCGCCCGACGGCATGGCCACGATGGTATCCAACCACGACCACTTCGCCGGCAAGCGCCTGTGGGACGCGATGGGCGGCGACCCGGCGCGCGTGCGCGTCGCCGCCGCGGCCTACCTGCTGCAGCCCGGCACGCCCTACGTCTACTACGGCGAGGAGCTGGGCATGTCGGCCGCCGCCACTGACGACCCGGACGGTCAGCTGCGCGGCCCCATGAGCTGGACGCCGGCCGGCGGCTTCAGCGCCGGCAGGCCCTATCGCCCCGCGTCGACCAACCTGGCCACGCACAACGCGCAAGCCGAGGCACGCGACCCCGGCTCGGTGCTGGCCTTCTACGCGGCGATGCTCCGCCTGCGCAACACGCACTCCTCGATCGCCACGGGGCGCTACGTCGCGCCGCGCGTGGACGGCAGGACGATGAGCTTCCAGCGCGTGGACGCGCGCGAGCACACCGTCGTCGTCATCAACTACGGCGAGACGGCGGGCGGCGCGCGGATCGCCGGCCTGCCGGCGAACGCGCGCCTGCAGCGCATCCATCCTGCGGGCCCCGGCGGGGACGCCGCGGCCGCGGCCGACGGCGCCGTCGCCGTGCCGGCCGCCCCCTTGTCGGTGCAGGTGTTTCTCGTGTCGCGATGACACGCGGCGGACGTCCGCCAGCAACCTGAACGGGCCTTGTCCGGCGGCTTTCTGACAGGACTGTCAGCTGGGCAGGTAAAGTTTTTCGAAAGCCTCTCGCGCCCTCCGGAAACGGGTGCGTGGTTTGCTATGGTGTCGCGCGGTCGAGATGGACGCGGGGCGAGGCTCGCCGCGCGCGAGACCGTGGACAAAACACCCGCGCGACCCCTTTCGGAGGACGGCGCGAACGAGGACCGTGATGGAACAAGAACGACAGCCGGCCGGCGCAGCGCCGGCGGCCCCGAACAAGAAGCGTCGCTGGCTCGGCAGCGCGATCGCCGTGCTGCTGGTCGCCGGCCTCGGCGCGCTGGCCTGGCGCCTGACGCACCCGTCCGCGGGCGCGAGCGGCGGCTCCGCGGCCGGCGGGCCGCCGGGGCCTGGCGGGCCCGGTGGGCCCGGCGGGCCGGGCGGCCCGTTCGGCGGCCGCCGCGGCGGCGGCCCGAGCGCCACCACCGTCGGCGTCGCCACGGTCGCTCAAGCGAACATCCCGATCTATGTCGACGCGCTCGGCACCGTCACACCGTCGGCCACGGTCACCGTCACGCCGCAGGTTTCCGGCGTGCTGACCCAGGTGCCGTTCCAGGAAGGCCAGATGGTCAAGGCCGGCCAGCTGCTGGCGACCATCGAGCCGCGCCCGTTCGAGCTCGCGCTGATGCAGGCCCAGGCCACGCTGCAGAAGGACGAGGCGCAGCTGGACGCCGCCAAGGTCACGCTGGCGCGCTACCAGACGCTGCTGCAGCAGGACTCCATCGCGCGCCAGGACGTCGACACCCAGGCCGCCACCGTCAAGCAGCTGCAGGGCAGCGTGCTGGGCGACCAGGCCAGCGTCGGCACCGCCAGGCTGAACCTGCAGTGGACGCGCATCACCGCGCCGGTGAGCGGCCGCGTGGGCCTGCGCGCGGTCGACGTCGGCAACCTCGTGTCCTCGGGCACGTCCACCGGCATCACCACCATCACCGAGCTCGCGCCGATCGACGTCGAGTTCGCGATCCCGCAGGACCGCATCCCGCAGCTGCAGGCGCGCATCGCCGCCGGCGCGGTGCTGTCCGTCTCGGCGATGGACCGCACGCGCATCCAGGTGCTGGACACCGGCACCTTCCTGTCGCTGAACAACGCCTCGGACACGCAGACCGGCACCGTGCGCGCCAAGGCCCGCTTCGCCAACGCGCACAACGCGCTGTTCCCGAGCCAGTTCGTCAACGTGCGCGTGCTGCTGGACACGCTCAAGGGCGCAGTCGTCGTGCCCGTCACGGCGCTGCGCCACGGGCCGAGCGGCGACTTCGTCTACGTCCTGGACGACGACCGCACCGTCTCGCAGGTCAACGTGACGCAAGGCATCTCCACGGTCGACAGCGTGCAGATCACCAAGGGCCTGGAGCTCGGCCAGCGCGTGATCACCGAGGGCGGCGACCGCCTGAAGGACGGCGCGAAGGTGCAGCTGCCGGGCGACGCCGCCTCGGGCCCGCGCCGCGGGGCCAGCGGCGCGAGCGGCGCCGCGCTCGGCGGCTCCGGCGCCCACGGCGGACGCCATCGGCGCGACGCCGGCGCCGACGGAACCGCCCCCGCCGCCCCGGCCGACGGCGCGAGCCACGCGCGCCCCGCACGCGAGGACGGCGCGAGCGCGCCGGCCGACGGCGCCAGCCGGCCGCACCGCCACAGCGCCAGCGAGGCGCAATCGTGACGGGCGCGCCCGCCCGCCTCGAGACTGCGAACGCCGCGCGATGAGCCCGTCCCGTCCCTTCATCCAGCGACCGGTCGCGACCTCGCTGCTGATGCTGGCGATCGTCCTCGCGGGCATCGTCGGCTTCCGCTTCCTGCCGCTGTCGGCCCTGCCGCAGGTCGACTACCCCACCATCCAGGTGCAGACGCTGTACCCCGGCGGCAGCCCCGAGGTCATGAGCCGCACCGTCACGGCGCCGCTCGAGAAGCAGTTCGGCAACATGTCGGGCCTGACGCGCATGGGCTCGACCAGCGCGGCGGGCGTGTCCATCATCACGCTGCAGTTCAACCTCGGCCTGTCGCTGGACATCGCCGAGCAGGAGGTGCAGGCCGCGATCAACGCCGGCAACTCGCTGCTGCCGGCCGACCTGCCCGCGCCACCGGTCTACGCCAAGGTCAACCCGGCCGACGCGCCGGTCATGACGCTGGCGATCAGTTCGAAGTCGATGCCGCTGCCCGACGTGCAGAACCTGGTCAACACGCGGCTCGCGCAGAAGATCAGCCAGGTCTCGGGCGTCGGCCTCGTCACGCTGGCCGGCGGCCAGCGGCCGGCCAAGCGCATCCAGGCCGACACCCGCGCGATGGCCTCGTACGGCATCGATCTCGCGGCCGTGAAGACCGCGATCGGCAACGCCAACGCCAACAGCGCCAAGGGCAGCTTCGACGGCGCATCGCGCTCGTACGCGATCAACGCCAACGACCAGCTCGTCTCGGTGGACGACTACAGGAACCTGATCGTCAGCTACAAGAACGGCGCGCCGGTGCGGCTGTCCGACATCGCCCAGGTGGTCGACAGCGCCGAGAACCTGCGCCTGGCCGCCTGGGCCGACGACACGCCCGCCGTCATCGTCAACATCCAGCGCCAGCCCGGCGCCAACGTGATCCAGACGGTGGATGCGATCAAGAAGCAGTTGCCGGAGCTGCAGGCGGGGCTGCCCGCCTCGCTGGAGGTGCGCATCCTGAGCGATCGCACGGCCGGCATCCGCGCGTCGGTGGAGCACGTGGAGTTCGAGCTGGTGCTGGCGGTGATGCTCGTCACGCTGGTGATCTTCGCGTTCCTGCACAGCTGGCGGGCCACGGTCATCGCCAGCCTGTCGGTGCCGATCTCGCTGATCGGCACCTGCGGCGCGATGTACCTGCTGGGGTACAGCCTCAACAACCT
>DASQCX010000191.1:0-5574 GCA_035634455.1 Burkholderiaceae bacterium | reverse complement strand
GCCCTCGCCGTGCTCGCTCCAGAGCTTCTTCGGGAAGATCTTCGGGTTGAGCGCGATCACCTCGTTGGCGGCGCGCAGGATCGCACTGGTGGAGCGGTAGTTCTGCTCCAGCGGGATCACCTTGAGCGTCGGGTACTCGGCGGGCAGGCGTTTCAGGTTCTCGATGGTGGCGCCACGCCAGCCGTAGATGCTCTGGTCGTCGTCGCCCACGGCCGTGAAGCGCGCGCGCTGGGGCTCGCCCACCAGCTGCTTGAGCAGCTCGTACTGCACGGCGTTGGTGTCCTGGTACTCGTCGACCAGCACGTGCTGGAACAGGCCCTGCCACTTCGCGCGCGCCTCGTCGTCGCGCTGCAGCAGCTTCAGCGGGAAGCCGATCAGGTCGTCGAAGTCGACCGCGCCGTAGGCCAGCAGGCGCTCCTCGTAGAGCTTCATCACCTTGGCGGCGACCACCTCGTCGGCGTCCTTGGCCTCGTGGGGCGCGCGGTCGCTGGTGATGCCCATGTTCTTCCACAGGCTGATCGCCCATTGCCACTTGCGCGCGAGCTTGATGTCGGTGGTGGCGCCGGCGTCCTTGAGCACGTTGAGGACGTCGTCGGAATCGAGGATGGAGAACTGCTCCTTCAGGCCCAGCTTCGTGCCGTCCTCGCGCAGCATGCGCACGCCCAGCGAGTGAAAGGTGCTGATCGCGAGATCCTTGGCCGCCTTCGCGCCGACGAGCTGCTTGGCCCGCTCGCGCATCTCCTGCGAGGCCTTGTTCGTGAACGTGATGGCCGCGATGTTCTTCGGCGCCAGGCCGTGCTGCAGCAGGCGCACGATCTTGTAGGTGATGACGCGCGTCTTGCCAGAGCCGGCGCCGGCCAGCACCAGGCAGGGACTGTCGAGGTGGTGCACCGCCTCCATCTGCGCGCCGTTGAGCCCGGCGGCGGCGACGTTCGCGGCTTGGGAGGAGCGGGATTCGTTGAGGGCGGCCATGGGCGGGAGACGAGGAACCTGGAACAGCGATAAAGCAGGGACCCGCTCGCCGCAGACGCTCCGATCATAGCGAACCGGCCGGCTCCGGCCGGGCGTCGCCACCGCGCTTTCACCAGCGCCCCCTACTGGTGCGTCGACAGCCAGCCGCAAGCTTGGATTCAGGCTTCGTGCGCAACGTAGGGAGACTGCCCAGCGCCGCATTGCGGCCCCCGCGGGCTTACCCGAAAATCCCGCCGCCACGTTTCCGGTCGCGCGTTCCAGCGTTTTCTTCATTCATGTGCAAGAAAAAGAGGAGCGGCACGTAAACCGTTCGCGCCGGGGGTTCGTTAATTCGACGTCCCCCGCTCCATGTGGCGGCCGACGCCACAACCCAACTCAAAGGTTTCACCATGAAGAAGATCCTGATCGCCGTCCTGACGCTCGCCATCGGCGCCACCGCCTTCGCCCAGTCCGGCGCCCCGGCCCCGGCCGCCCAGACCGCCACGGCTTCGCCGGACACCGCCGCCTCGGCCGTCGCCAAGAAGAAGGCCAAGCGCGCCGCCAAGAAGGCGAAGAAGGCCGCCGCCAAGGCGTCCGCCGCTTCGATGTAATTCGCGGGTCGCGGCCCCGCCGCGACGCGATTGCGAAGAAAGCCGACCGGTTGCCCGCGTCGGCTTTTTTTCGCCCATGCGCTTCGCCCAGGTGCCGCCGGACATGAAAAAAAACGGCGCCCGCAATGAGCGCCCTTTCTGTTTGGCTGCGGGCTCGACCCCGCGTTGCCCGCGTCAGCCCAGGTTGACCGGGAAGAAGATGCGCGAACCGTCGCGCCAGATCAGCAGCGCCACGCGCTTGGGCTTGGTCGCGAGGATGGCCTTGACGTCCTCGACCGTGGCCACCGGCTTGCCGTTGACGGCCAGCAGCACGTCGCCCTGCTCGACGCCGGCCTTGGCGGCGGCGCCGTCGGCGTTCTCCACCACCAGGCCGGCCGAGCCGACCTCGCCCTTCTCGTCGCGGTTGAGCGGGCGCAGCGACAGGCCCAGCCGCTCGCTGCTGCCGGCGTCGCCGCCCTTGGAGGCGACGTCGAGCTTGTCGGTGCTGGCGCCCAGCGTCGCGACCACGGTCTCGAGCTTCTTGTCGCGCCAGACCTCCAGCGTGACCTTCTGGCCCGGGGGCGACATCCCGATGCGCGAGGACAGCTGCCCCGGCTCCTGGATCACCTCGCCGTTGATCTTGGTGATGACGTCGCCCGACTTCAGGCCCGCCTTGGCTGCCGCGCTGTTGGGCGCGACGGTGGCCACCAACGCGCCGTCCGGGCGCTCGAGGCCGAAGCTCTCGGCCAGATCCTGGCTCAGCGGCTGGATCGAGACGCCGAGGCGCGCGTGCGTGGCGTGGCCGGTGGCGACGATCTGGTCCTTGATCTGCAGCGCGACGTCGATCGGGATCGCGAAGCTCACGCCCTGGAAGCCGCCGGTGCGGCTGTAGATCTGCGAGTTGATGCCGATGACGTTGCCGGCCGCGTCGAACAGCGGGCCGCCCGAGTTGCCGGGGTTGACGGCGGCGTCGGTCTGCAGGAACGGCACGAAGTTGTCGCCGCTCTCGCTGGGCAGCGAGCGGCCCTTGGCGCTGATGATGCCGGAGGTGGCCGTCTGGTCCAGGCCGTAGGGCGCGCCGATGGCCAGCACGTAGTCGCCCACCATCAGCTTGGACGGCTGGCCGAAGCGCACCGTGGGCAGGCCCTTGGCGTCGATCTTGAGCACGGCGATGTCGGTGGCGGCGTCCACGCCCAGCACCTTGGCCGTGTACTCGCGGCGGTCCTGCAGCTTGACGGTGACGTCCTTGGCTTCCTTGACGACGTGCGCGTTGGTCAGGATCAGGCCGTCGGAGCCGATGATGAAGCCCGAGCCCAGGCCCTTGAACGGCTGCTCGGCGCTCTGGCCGCCGCGCTGGATGTTGGGCATGCCGGGCATGCCGCGGAAGAAGCGGAACAGCGGGTCGTCGGGGCTGATGCCGCCCTGTTCCTCGAGCTCCTCGGCCGTCTGCTTGTGCGTGCCCGCGACGCTGACGTGCACGACGGCCGGGCCGAATTCCTGCACGATGGCGCGGTAGTTCGGCGCGGTGCCGGGCGGCAGCGCCGGCAGCGGCGGCGTGACCGGCGTCGGCGCGACCTGCTGGCCGGTGGCCGCGGCGGCGACACCGGCGGCGGCGCCGCCCGTGCCGGCGGTGACCGTGTTCGAGCCGGAGTGGCGCAGCCAGGACGGCAGGTCCAGCGCACCGGCGGTACCCATCACCGCCACGCCCGCGCCGAGCAGGCCCCAGGCCAGCGGCTTCAGGTTGGTCTTGTTCATTCGTTCGACTCCTTGTCGTCTTTCGCTAGTGACAGCGCGCCGACCCGGAAAACCCGTCCTTCGCGGCGCATGACAGGCAATGTGCGCGCCTAGGATGAAGACACCGTTAGCTCAACATGAGGCGAACATTAGGACGCGGCGGACGCCCGCGCAAGCGTCACGCGCGCGCGGGCGGCGGCTCAGAAGCTGTGAATGAATCCGACGCGCCGCTCGGACGCGTCGGATTCGTTCACAGCTTCTCAGGGCTTCGCGGGCCAGGCGACGCGCACGCGCAGGCCGCCGGCGGGCGACTCGCCCAGCGACACGTCAGCGCCCTGGCGCAGCGCCACCTGCCGCACGATGGCCAGGCCCAGGCCGGAGCCGGTCTGGCCGGCCGCGTCGTCGCGGCGCACGAAGCGGTCGAACACGATCTCGCGGTCGGCGGCCGGGATGCCGGGGCCGTCGTCGTCGACCTGCAGCACCGGCGCGCCGCGCTGCGCCGCATCGGCACCGACCCACACCGACACGTGGCCGCCCGGCGGGCTGTAGCGCACCGCGTTGTCGATCAGGTTGCGCGCCAGCACGGCGACATCGCCGTCGCCCGGCACCGTCGCGCCTTCCGCGCCGTCGGCCACGTCGAGCTCCAGCGTCGTGCCGCGCGCGTCGGCGAACGGGGCGACGTCGGCCATCGCCTGGCGCACCAGCTCGGCCAGCGGCGCCGCGCTGGCCTCGCGCGGCGGGCCGGCCTCGCTGCGGGCCAGCGCCAGCAGCTGTTCGACCAGGCGCGTCGCGCGGTCGACGCCGGCGGTGAGCGCGCGCGCGGCCTCGTCGCGCGTCGCCTCGTCCGGCGCGCGGCGCAGCACCTGCACCTGCAGCTTGAGCGCCGTCAGCGGCGAGCGCAACTCGTGCGCGGCGTCGCCGACGAAATGGCGCTGGGCGGCGAGCGCCGCACCCAGGCGGTCGAGCAGCGCGTTGAGCGACTGCACCAACGGCAGCACCTCGTCGGGCAGGTCGCCCTCGGGCAGCGCCTGCAGCGAGCTGCTGTCGCGCGAGCGCACCTCGGCGGCCAGGCGCTGCAGCGGCGCCAGCGAGCGCGACACCAGCCAGCCGATCACCAGCGCCAGCGCCGGCGCCACCGCCAGCAGCGGCAGCACGCTGCGCAGCGCGGCCTGCACGGCGCGCTCGTGGCGCACGCGCTCGGGCTGCGCCACCTGGATGACGCGGTCGCGCGCCTCGACGCCGAAGGTGCGCCAGACGATGCCGCCGGCCGGGATGTCCGCGAAGCCCAGCACGGCGCGCGCGGGCGGCTCGTTCTGCAGCTGCGTCGCGTAGACCTCGTGGCCGTCCTCGCGCCAGATCTGCACCACGTAGTCGAGCTGGCCGTCGGCCAGCGCGCGCGCATCCTCGGGCGCGATCTCGCCCTGGTCGCGCAGCGACAGCGCCATCTGCCGCAGCTGGTAGTCGAACAGGCTCTCGGTCTGGCGCAGCACGTTCCAGTAGACCGAGCCGCCCATCGCCGCCGCCGCGACCACCAGCACCGCCAGCAGCGACAGCAGCAGCCGGACGCGCAGCGTGCCGCCCGCGTTCAGGCGCAGCCGCAGGCCGTGCGGGGGCGCGTTCAAGCCGCGGCCCCGCCGTCGGCGTCGGGCGCGTCGCGCTTGCCCAGGTAGTAGCCGACGCCGCGCATCGTGCGGATCAGCTCCGGCCCGAGCTTCTTGCGCAGCTGGTGCACGTAGACGCTGACGGCGTTGCTCTCGACCTCCTCGCCCCAGCCGTACAGCCGGTCCTCCAGCTGCGCCCGCGACAGGATCGCGCCGGGCCGCTGCAGCAGCGCCTCCAGCACCGCGAGCTCGCGCGCCGACAGCATCACCGGCTCGCCGCGCAGCGTGACGGCGCGCGTGGCCGGATCGAAGCTGAGATCCTCGTGCACCAGGCGCGTCGCGGCGCGGCCGCTGTGGCGGCGCAGCACGGCGCGCATGCGGGCCAGCAGCTCGTCGAGCTCGAACGGCTTGGTCAGGTAGTCGTCGGCGCCGGCGTCCAGGCCGGCCACGCGCTCGCCCAGCGCGTCGCGCGCGGTCAGCACGATCACGGGCGTCGAGTCGCCGCGGGCGCGCAGGCCGCGCAGCACGTCCAGGCCGTTGCCCTTGGGCAGGCCGATGTCCAGCAGCACGAGGTCGAAGCGCTCGGTGGCGGTGGTGGACGCGGCGGCCTGGGCGTCGGTCACCCAGTCGACGGCGTGGCCCTCGAGCTTGAGCGCGGCGCGCAGGCTCTCGCCAATCATCCGATCGTCCTCGACCAA
>DASQCX010000190.1:0-8495 GCA_035634455.1 Burkholderiaceae bacterium | reverse complement strand
CGCCGCTGATCGCCGCGGTGCCCGCGCTCGAGCTGGCCGCGGTGGCCAGCTCGGACGCGGCCAAGGTGCGCGCGGACTGGCCCGGCGTGGCCGTGCAGGCGACGCCGGCCGAACTGATCGCGCGCGACGACCTCGATCTCGTCGTCATCGCCACGCCCAACGACACGCACCACCCGCTGGCGCGCGACGCGCTGCGCGCCGGCCGCAACGTCGTCGTCGACAAGCCGTTCACGGTGGCGCTGGCCGACGCGCGCGAGCTCGTGGCGCTGGCGCGCGAGCGCGGACGCCTGCTGTCGGTGTTCCACAACCGGCGCTGGGACGGCGACTTCCTGACGCTTGAGCGCCTGCTGGCCGACGGCGCGCTCGGCCGCGTCGTCGAGATGACCTCGCGCATCGACCGCTGGCGGCCCGAGGTGCGCCAGCGCTGGCGCGAGGGTGCCGGGCCGGGCGCGGGCCTGTGGTTCGACCTCGGCCCGCACCTGGTCGACCAGGCGCTGCAGCTGTTCGGCCCCCCGCGCGCGATCGCGCTCGAGCGCGCGGGCGTGCGCGACGGCGCGCAGGCCGACGACTGGTTCCACGCCAGCCTGCGCTACGACCGCCTGCACGTGCACCTGCAGGCGAGCATGCTGGCCGCCGCGATCGCGCCGCGCTTCGTGCTGCACGGCACGCGCGGCAGCTTCGTCAAGCACGGCTTCGATGCGCAGGAGGACGCGCTCAAGGCCGGCGTCCGGCCGGTATGGCCGCCGCAGGCGGGGTGGGGCGCCGATCCGGGCAAGGCCGTCCTGGTCACTTGCGCGGACGACGGCCGCTTCGTCGAGACGCCCGTGGCGACGGAGCGCGGCGCGCAGCAGGCCTACTTCGCGGCCGTCGCGGCCGCGATCCGGGGCGAGGCGCCGAACCCGGTGCCGCCGGAAGAAGCCCTCGCGGTGATGGAGCTGATCGAGCTGGGCATCCGCAGCGCGCACGAACGCCGCGAGCTCGAATGGCGAATCGACGGCGCGCCAGCACGATAGCGGCGATCGCGGGATACTCCCGCCCCATGCAGCCCATCCTCTCCGTCAGGAACGTCTCCAAGACCTACGCATCGGGCTTCACGGCCCTGCACGAGATCGACCTCGAGATCCGCAAGGGCGAGATCCTCGCGCTGCTGGGCCCGAACGGCGCGGGCAAGACGACGCTGATCAGCATCGTCTGCGGCATCGTCACCGCGAGCTCGGGCTCGGTCGCCGTGGACGGCCACGACATCGTCGCCGACTACCGGATGTCGCGCTCCCTCATCGGCCTGGTGCCGCAGGAGCTCACCACCGACGCGTTCGAGACGGTGTGGGACACGGTGTCGTTCAGCCGCGGGCTGTTCGGCCGGGCGCCGGATCCGGCCCACATCGAGAAGACGCTCAAGGCGCTGTCGCTGTGGGACAAGAAGGACAACCGCATCCGCACGCTGTCGGGCGGCATGAAGCGGCGCGTGATGATCGCCAAGGCGCTGTCGCACGAGCCGCAGGTGCTGTTCCTCGACGAGCCCACCGCGGGCGTCGACGTCGAGCTGCGGCGCGACATGTGGGAGATGGTGCGCGAGCTGCGCGCCACCGGCGTCACCATCATCCTGACCACCCACTACATCGAGGAAGCCGAGGAGATGGCCGACCGCATCGGCGTCATCGCCAAGGGCCGGCTGCTGCTGGTCGAGGACAAGACCGAGCTGATGCGCAAGCTCGGCAGGAAGCAGGTGACGCTGGTGCTGCCGCAGCCGCTGTCCGCGGTGCCCGTGGCCCTGAGCGACTACGAGCTGGCGCTGTCGCCCGACGGCCGCCAGCTGACCTACACCTACGACACCCGCAGCGAAGCGCGCGGCATCGTCGACTTCATCCGCCACGTCAACGACGCCGGCGTGCAGTACGCGGACCTGCAGACCAAGCAGAGTTCGCTCGAGGAGATCTTCGTGAGCCTGGTCGAAGGAGGTCGGCAATGAAGGCGACCGTCGCGAATCCCAACTGGCACGCGGTGCGTGCGATCTACAAGTTCGAGATGGCGCGCACCTGGCGCACGCTGATGCAGAGCATCGTCTCGCCGGTCATCTCGACCTCGCTGTACTTCATCGTGTTCGGCGCGGCCATCGGTTCGCGCATCCCGCAGGTGGGCGGCATCAGCTACGGCGCGTTCATCGTGCCGGGGCTGATCATGCTGTCGCTGCTGACCCAGAGCATCTCGAACGCGTCCTTCGGCATCTACTTCCCGAAGTTCACCGGCACGATCTACGAGCTGCTGTCGGCGCCGGTGTCGTGGGTCGAGATCGTCGTCGCGTACGTCGGCGCGGCGGCGTCCAAGTCCATCCTGCTGGGCCTGATCATCCTGGCCACGGCGGGGCTGTTCGTGCCGCTGCACATCGACCACCCGCTGGTGATGCTGCTGTTCCTGGTGCTGACCGCCGTCACGTTCAGCCTGGTCGGCTTCATCATCGGCATCTGGGCCGACGGCTTCGAGAAGCTGCAGGTGATCCCGCTGCTGATCGTCACGCCGCTGACCTTCCTGGGCGGCAGCTTCTACTCGATCGCGATGCTGCCGCCGTTCTGGCAGACGGTGGCGCTGTTCAATCCGGTCGTCTACCTGGTCTCGGGCTTCCGCTGGGCGTTCTACGGCGCCGGCGACGTGAGCCTGGGCCTGAGCCTGGCGATCACGCTGGGCTTCCTGGCGATCTCGATGGCGGTCGTGGCTTGGATCTTCCGGACCGGGTATCGGCTGAAGAATTGAAACGGCCTCGCGTCGCGAGGCCGTGAATCAGGAGCGGAAGGCGCGCGCTCGGCGCGCAGCGGGTCACGCGGTCGCGCGGTGGCCGACGACGATGACGCGCTGCGCATCCATGCGGCCGACGACCACCACGCGCTGCACCGCCGCATCGGATGCCGCCACGCGCTCCGCGGCCGCGTACTGCTTGCTCGCGAGGCCGTTCGCGCCGGCGACGGTGCCGAAGGTGACGAGGACGGACAGGGCGAAGGCGACGGCTTGGATGGTCTTGGTCATGGCGGGCTCCTTGGGGTTGTCTGGTTCGGAACGCGTTCTCGTGTTCCGATGGATGGACTATCGGGCCGCGTGCCGCCCACGCCAACCGCGTTGCGACGACCGGCGCCAGGATCGCCGCGAACTGCAACCTGGCGCGACGAACCGGCGTCCGCCGGGCCCGCGGCCAGGGAACGCCGGTTGCCCGGACGGCCTACCGCGGCCCCGTGCGCCGTGCCCTGCCTGCGCGGGAGGTTTCCCATGGACATCAAGCAAGACCCCAACGCGATCCCGAATTTCAACTCGGGCGGCCGCCTCGGCGAACCGCAGCGCGGCGAGCCGGAGCAGGTGCAGTCCAGCGTCGAGCTCGACCCGACCGCCGGCGGCGACGGCGCCACCAGCGAGGCCGCCGAGCAGCAACCGGCGCCGGAGGGCTCGAAGCCGAAGCAGGATCGTTAGGCGTGCGACGGCCGGAGTCTCGACGGCCCGGTCGGCGTGCTGGTGAACGGCGGCGCCGGCCTCGTCAGCTCGACAGCGGCAGGTGCAACGTCGCGCAGAGCCCGCCGCCGGCGCGCGCGGCCAGTTCCAGCCGTCCGCTCTCGCGCTCGGCGAGCGCCCGGGTGATGTAGAGGCCCAGGCCCAGCCCCGCGCGCCGCCCGCGGTCGGCGTCGACGCCGGCCCAGCGCAGGAAGGGCGTGCCGGCGCTGGCGAGCTGCTCGGCGCTCAGGCCGGGGCCGCGGTCCATCACCGTGACGCTGACGCCGGCCGGGCCGGTGGCGACGTCCACCTCGACCTCGCCCTGGCCGCCGCCGTGGCGGATCGCATTCTCGACCAGGTTCTCGACCATGCGGCGGAACGCGGCCGGCGGGCAGGGCGTCGCGGCGGAGGTGCCGGTGAGCGTCACCCGGGCGTCGCCGGCCGGCAGGTCGTCGACGATGGCCTGCACCAGCGCGAACGCGTCGATGCGGCCCGGGGTGCCGGCCGCGGCCGACGCCGGCGGGCGGAACAGCGCCAGCAGGCCCTCGATCAGCTCGTCCATCTGGCGCACGTCGTCGACCGCGCTGCGGGCGGCCGGGTGCGCCTCCAGCTCGGACAGGCGCATGCGCAGGCGCGCCAGCGGCGTGCGCAGGTCGTGCGAGACGGTGGCCAGCATCAGGCGCTGGGTGTCGAAGTCGCTCTTGAGCTGGCGCGACAGCTCGTTGAACACGCGCGCCGTCTCGCGCACCTCGCGCGTGCCGCGTTCCTCGTCCAGCTGCGGCGGGGCGACGGCGATGCCCACCCCGGCGCTGGGCGACACCGACTGCCCGAGCCGCCGCGCGGCGTCGGCGAGCCGGCGCATCGGCTGCGACAGCGCGCGCGCCGCAACCCAGGCCGCCAGCGCCACGGTGAGGAGCTTGATCGCGGCATCGAGCCCGATCGACAGCCACGGCGGCTGCCGCGGATGCGGGCGGTCGGGCCAGCTCCGTCCCGGCGGCAGCGTCGGCGGCGGTGTCGTGCTGCTCTCCAGCGGGTGCATGGACTGGCCGATCGGCGGCCTGTCGCGCCACGGCGGCGGCGGTGCCGTCGCCCGGAAGACCTCGAACGCCAGCCAGGAGCTGATCGAAAACGCCACCAGCAGCAGCAGGAAGATGCGCAGGAACAGCGTGTCGATGGTCTTCAGTTTCAAGGCCGTTCCGGTGATTCGATGGCGCACGGACGCGGCGCCGGCCGCCCATCATGGCCCATCGACGTGAGCCGCATGTTGCTGGCGTCGCGTCAACCGGGACGGCTTGCGGCGAGCGCGAGCGTCCTGCGGCTGGTGAAGCGGCGTTCCTGCCCGGTGACCGGGTCGGTGAACGCGATCTCGCGCGCGAGCAGCTGCAGCGGTTGCGACCAGTCGGGTGCGGCGTCCGCTGCCGGTTCGGGCCACAGCACCGGGTAGATGCGGTCGCCGACGATGGGCGCGCCGAGCGCGTCCATCTGCACGCGCAGCTGGTGCGTACGGCCGGTGCGCGGCGTGAGGCGGTACAGCGCGAGCCCGGGCGCGACGCGGGCGACGAATTCGACCAGCGCCTCCGCGTTCGGCTCGCCGGGCACCACGCGCACCTGCATGAAGCCCGCGCCCTCGGCCTGCTCCAGCCGGTGGCGCGCGAGCAGCGGCCGCGCGAGCTCGCCGCGCCACGGTGCGACCGCCTCGTAGACCTTGCGCACCGCGAGTTCGCGCAGCAGCGCGTGGTAGGCGCCGCGATCCTGCGGCCGCACGCTGAAGACGAGGACGCCGGCGGTCTCGCGGTCGAGGCGGTGGATCGGCGCGAGCGTCGCGATGCCCAGCGCCTGGCGCAGCCGCACCAGCGCGGTCTCGCGCAGGTGGCGGCCGGCGGGGATCGCGGGCAGGAAGTGGGGCTTGTCGACGACGACCAGGTGCTCGTCGCGGTGCAGCAGCTCCAGCTCGAACGGCACGCGCGGCTCGGGCGGCGGGTCGCGCCAGTACCACAGCAGGTCGCCGGCGGCGCAGCGCGCGCCGGCGGCCAGCGGGCGTCCCCGGGCATCGAGCACGTCGCCGCGCGCGAGCCGCGCTGGCCAGTCGGCGACCGCGGGAAAGCGGGCGGAGAGGAACGCGAGGACGTCCGGGAAGCGGCCGTCGCCGACGCCGACGCGGCTGGCGGCGACGCCGTCGCGCAACGGCGGCACGAACGGCGCGGGCGGGCGTGGCGGCGGCTGGGAGGTCACGCGACGCATTTTCGCAGCCAGCGCCGATGCCGCCCGTCATGGCTGCGCGCGACAGGCGCCGCGGGCGCGGCCCCGGGCGAGCTCGCATGGCTATCCCCCGCATGAGGTAACGGCCCCATTCGCCGGATTCATACATATGGCGGTATGCTGCGGCGGAGCATGTCAATGGCCCGGGCGCTTCGCGCGCCCGTCGAATGCCAGTCGGGCGCCCAGGCGACCGAGCCGATGCTTCCGGAGAATCCATGCAGGACAGCAATCGCGGACCGACCTCCAGCGCTGGCGCGGCGCCCGCCGACGCCGCGCCGCCTGCGACCCCGGGCGGCGAGCTGCGCTACCAGCAGCTGTTCGAGTCCAGCCCCCTGCCCCTGTGGGTCTACGACCTGGAGACCTTGCGCTTCCTGGACGTCAACGAGGTCGCCTGCGCCAAGTACGGATATTCGCGCGCGGAGTTCCTCGCGATGACGCTGCTCGACATCCGGCCGCTGGAGGATGCGCAGGCCGTCGTCGACTCGGTCCGCGACACGCCGCCCAGCGTCTTCAACTCCGGGATCTGGCGCCATCGGCTCAAGGACGGGCGGATCATCCTGGTCGAGATCACGTCCCACGAGATGCAGTTCATGGGGCGCCTGACGCGCTTCGTCTGCCCCATCGAGGTCACGCAGCGCGTGCGCACCGAGGCGGTGCTCAGGCGGCGCGAGGCCGCGCTGCGCCGCGCCCAGTCCGTGGCGCGCCTGGCGCACCTGGCGATCGCCCCCGACGGGCGGCTCGAGGACGCGTCGGAGAACCTGACGCACCTGGCCGGCCTGGCGGCGGACGAGCTGCCGGCGACGGTGGCCGAATGGACGCGGCGCCTCGTCCATCCGCAAGACCGTCCCCTGCTGCAGGAGCGGACGGCCGAGGCGCTGGCCACGGGCGAGCGCGTCGAGGTCGAATACCGCCTGCTGCGCGCCGACGGCAGCTTCATCCAGGTCGCGCAGGTGTTCGATCCGGTCGAGCAGGCCGAGCGGCCGCAGGATCGCCGCTGGTTCAGCACGCTGCAGGACATCACGGAGCAGAAGCTGGCCGAGGCCCGGCTCGTGCGCCAGGCCGAGGAACTCGAGGAACGCGTGCGCCAGCGCACGGCGGAACTGCTGGTCTCCAACCGCGAGCTGGCCCAGGCGACGGCACAGGCGCAGCAGGCCTCGATCGCCAAGAGCCGCTTCGTGTCGACCATCAGCCACGAGCTGCGCACACCGCTGAACGCGATCCTGGGCTTCGCGCAGCTGCTCACCTGGAACCCGGAACGCGCCCTGACCGCTGCCCAGCAGGCGACCTACGCCGGGCACATCGCCGACGCCGGCAAGCACCTGCTGGAGCTGATCGACGAACTGCTGGACCTGGCCTCCATCGAGGCGGGCAAGACGGCCATGGCCATCGAGCCGCTGGACCTGGCCGCGGCGCTCGCGGATTGCGCGTCGCTCATCCGGCCGATCGCCGAGCAGCGCGGCATCGAGGTGCGCGCGTCCGCCGGATCGGCGCCGGGGGTGCTCGGCGACCGCACGCGGCTGAAGCAGGTGCTGATCAACCTGCTGTCGAACGCGGTGAAGTACAGCCCCGACCATGCGCGCGTCGACGTCGCGTGCCAGTCGCTCGGCGCGGTCGTCCGGGTCGCGGTCGCCGACCGCGGCGCCGGCATGACGCCGGAGCAGGTGGCCGCGCTGTACCAGCCCTTCAACCGCCTCGGCCGCGAGGCGGGCCACACCAAGGGCAGCGGCATCGGCCTGGTGGTCACCAAGGGCCTGGTCGAGCTGATGGGCGGGCGCATCGGCGTCGACAGCGTCCCGGGCAGCGGCAGCACGTTCTGGATCGAGCTGCCGGCGGCGGCGTCGCCGCATGCCGGCCCCGGCGCGCCGGCCGGCGCGCTCGCCGGGCCGCCCGATGCCGGCGCGCTGTCGCGGGAGGTCACCATCCTCTGCGTGGAGGACGACGTCGCGAGCCTGCGCCTCATCGAGGACGTGCTCTCGACGCGGCCCGGCGTCCGGCTGCTGACGGCCTCGAACGGCCGCATCGGCGTGGAACTCGCGCGCCGCCACCTGCCCACCGTCATCGTCATGGACAACAACATGCCGGAGATGACGGGCCGGGAAGCGCGCGAACTCCTGCGCGCCGATCCGGCGACGGCGGGCATCCCCATCGTCGCGCTGAGCGCGAACCCGCCGGGCATCCCTGACCAGTCCGCCGGCGCCGAGGGCTTCTTCCGGTTCATTCCGAAGCCGTTCGAGGTCGGCCCGGTGCTGGCCGCGATCGACGCGGCGGTCGCCGCGTCCGCAAGCAGGTCCGGGTCCTAGTTGCCCGCGTGCGCCAGCGCCTCGGCGGCCTCGTGGTCCATCAGCCGCGACTGCGAGCTGTCGGCCTGCAGGCCCAGTTCGCCGTAGCGCCAGGCGAGCGCCAGCGCCTGGATGGCGGGCGCGTAGTCGGCATCGCCGGCGGCCTGGTACAGCGCCAAGGCCTTCGCGTCGTCGCGCTTCACGCCCGCGCCGGCGCGCAGCATGTTGGCGTACAGGAACATCGCGGGGACGTCGCCGCCGTCGGCGGCCCGGCCCATCAGCCCGGCGGCGCGCGCCGGGTCGGGCGTGCCCCGGGCCGGATCGAGCGCCCGCAGCGCCAGCAGGCGCGCGGCGGCCGGCACGTGGCCGGCGCTGCCTTGCGCGAGCAGGCGCGCGATGCGCGCGTCATCGCCCGCGCCCGCTCCCGTGCCCGCTTCCGCGCGCGACGCCTGCGCGTCCGCGTGCGCGAGCAGCTCGGCCATCTGG
>DASQCX010000189.1:0-3111 GCA_035634455.1 Burkholderiaceae bacterium | reverse complement strand
GACCCCGACACCCAGCGCAGCCTCTACCCGGTGCCGCAGGTGCGCCTGCTGCCCGGGCGCGAGTTCGCGCTGGACGAGGCCTCGCGCAAGGCGTTCCGCGTGCGCTGGCGCGAGCGCATCGAGGGCGATCCGACCAAGGCGCGGCTGTACAAGGACATGGGCAACGGCATCGCCGGCGGCGGCATCGAGTACTACCTGCCGCTGTTCTTCGACGAGACGGCGACGATCTTCGACTACCTGCCCGCCACGGCCACGCTGGTGCTGCACGGTGCCGTCGACGAGGCGCTGCAGCGCTTCTGGACGGACACGCGCGAGCGTCACCGCTTCCTCCGGGCCGACCCCGACCGCCCGATCCTGCCGCCCGAGGACATCTTCCTGAAGGACGAGCAGTTCTTCGACCGCACGCGCGCGTTCGCGGCGCTGTCGCTGCGGCCGCCGGGCGGCGACGTGTCCTCCGACGGCTCGTCATGGGCGCGGCCGCTGCCCGACGTCAGCGTCGACCGCGGCGCGACGGCCCCGATGGCGCGCCTGCAGCGCCACATCGACGCCACGCCCTACCGCATCCTGCTGGTGGCCGACAGCGAGGGCCGGCGCGAGACGCTGCTGGACATGCTGCGCGACCACCGGATCGAGCCGGTCAGCGTCAGCACCCTGGCCGAGTTCGAGGCCGGCGACGAGAAGGTCGCGATCACCGCGGCGCCGATCGGCGAGGGCTTCTTCTGGTTCGAGCCGGATTCGACGCCGGCGCGCACGATCCAGTTCATCACCGAAAGCGAGCTGTTCTCCACCGGCGCGACGCCGCGCAAGCGCCGCCGCGGCCAGGAGCAGACCAGCAGCGTCGACGCGCTGATCAAGGACCTGTCCGAGCTGAAGCTGGGCGACCCCGTCGTCCACGCGAGCCACGGCATCGGCCGCTACCAGGGCCTGATCAACATCGACCTGGGCGAAGGCCCGAGCGAGTTCCTGCACCTCGAATACGCCGACAAGGCGACGCTGTACGTGCCGGTGGCGCAGCTCGCGCTGATCAGCCGCTACACGGGCGTGTCGGCCGAGGAGGCGCCGCTGCACAAGCTCGGCTCCGGCCAGTGGGAGAAGGCGCGCCGCAAGGCCGCCGAGCAGGTGCGCGACGCCGCCGCCGAGCTGCTGAACCTGTACGCCCGCCGCGCCGCGCGCGACGGCCACTCGCACCGCTTCTCGCCGCACGACTACGAGGCCTTCGCCACCAGCTTCGGCTTCGAGGAGACGCCCGATCAGCGCGCCGCGATCCACGCCGTGGTGCAGGACCTGGTCAGCCCCAAGCCGATGGATCGCCTGGTCTGCGGCGACGTCGGCTTCGGCAAGACCGAGGTCGCGCTGCGCGCCGCGTTCGTGGCGGTGCACGGCGGCAAGCAGGTGGCGCTGCTCGCGCCCACCACGCTGCTGGCCGAGCAGCACTACCAGACCATCAGCAGCCGCTTCGGCCAGTGGCCGGTGAAGGTGGCGGAGATGTCGCGCTTCCGCACCGCCAAGGAGATCAAGACGGCCATGGAGGGGCTGGAGGACGGCACCATCGACATCATCGTCGGCACGCACAAGCTGCTGTCGGCCGACGTCAAGTTCAAGCGCCTGGGCCTGCTGATCATCGACGAGGAGCACCGCTTCGGCGTGTGCCACAAGGAGGCGATGAAGGCGCTGCGCGCCGAGGTCGACGTGCTGACGCTGACCGCCACGCCGATCCCGCGCACGCTGGGCATGGCGCTCGAAGGCCTGCGCGACCTGTCGGTGATCGCCACCGCGCCGCAGCGCCGCCTGGCCATCAAGACCTTCGTGCGCAACGAGAGCCAGGGCACGATCCGCGAGGCCGTGCTGCGCGAGTTGAAGCGCGGCGGCCAGGTCTACTTCCTGCACAACGAGGTCGAGACGATCCAGAACCGGCTCGAGAAGCTGGCGCAGCTCATCCCCGAGGCCCGCATCGCGATCGCGCACGGCCAGATGCCGGAGCGCGAGCTGGAGGCGGTGATGCGCGACTTCGTCGCCCAGCGCATCAACGTGCTGCTGTGCTCGACCATCATCGAGACGGGCATCGACGTCCCCACCGCCAACACCATCGTCATCAGCCGCGCCGACAAGTTCGGCCTGGCGCAGCTGCACCAGCTGCGCGGGCGCGTCGGCCGCTCGCACCACCAGGCCTACGCGTACCTGATGGTGCCCGACGTCGAGGGCCTGACCAAGCAGGCCGCGCAGCGCCTGGACGCGATCCAGGCGATGGAGGAGCTGGGCTCGGGCTTCTACCTGGCGATGCACGACCTCGAGATCCGCGGCGCCGGCGAGGTGCTGGGCGAGAACCAGAGCGGCAACATGATGGAGGTCGGCTTCCAGCTGTACAACGACATGCTGGCCGAGGCCGTGCGCGCGCTCAAGTCCGGCCAGGAGCCCGACCTGCTGTCGCCGACCGGCGCCTTCGGCGGCGGCATCGACATCAAGCTGCACGCCCCCGCCCTGCTGCCCGACGCCTACTGCGGCGACGTGCAGACGCGGCTGTCGCTCTACAAGCGCCTGGCCACCGCCGAGCGCCCCGAGACGCTGGACGCGCTGCTCGAGGAGATCACCGACCGCTTCGGCAAGCTGCCGCCGCAAGGCCAGGCGCTGTTCGACACGCACCGGCTGCGCATCCTGGCCAGGAGCTACGGCGTGCTGAAGGTGGACGCGAACCCCAAGGTCATGAACATCACGTTCAAGCCCAACCCGCCGGTCGACCCGATGCGCATCATCGAGCTGGTGCAGAAGAACCGCAGCGTCAAGCTGGCCGGCAACGACCGGCTGCGCATCGACCGCGAGATCGCCGAGCCGCGCGACCGCGCGCAGTACGTGCGCGACCTGCTGCGCTCGCTGGGCGCGCCCAAGACGGCCGGCTGACGCGCCGGCGCGTCAGCCGGCGCCGCCGCGCTCCATCAGCGCGGCCTGGTACGCGAGCTGGATGTCCCTGGACTTGGCCTCCGCCAGCTCGCGCAGCTCGCGGCCGAGCGAGGCGACCTTGTCCGGGTGGTACTGGCCGATCAGCCGGCGGTAGGCCGCGCGGATCTCCTCGACGCTGGCGTCGGGCGACAGCTCCAGCACGCTGGTCCAGTGCGG
>DASQCX010000188.1:0-2965 GCA_035634455.1 Burkholderiaceae bacterium | reverse complement strand
GGCGCTGTCCAGCTGGCGCAGGTGCGATTCGAGGACGTGGACCACCAGCACGCGTTCGTTCAGCACGGCCACCGTCTCGCCCGGATCGGCCTTGTCGATATAGATGGTCCGGGTGATGTCCGACAGGTTGCGCAGCCCGCTGTCGCGCACCGTGTCCCACATCGCCTGCGAGAAGAAGCGCTGCGTCGCGTAGATCTCGCTGTAGCGCGTCAGCAGCGCGTGGTCGAGGTAGTTGACGGAATGGTCGGAGAGGGCTGCGTCCCACGCGGTGGTCTTGAGCGGCGCCAGCGCGTCGCGGAACAGGCGCTGGGCGTCGCGCAGCGTCGCCACGCGGCTCGCGTTCGTGCCCTGACCGTCGCCCGTCTCGGCGATCGTGCGCTCCAGCAGCGCGTCCCAGGCCTTGGCGTTCGCCTGCGTGATCGCGAGCGATTCCTCGACGGCCTTGCGGTTGCCGGCGATTTCCTGCTCGATCTCCTCCTGGGCGCGCGCGCCCTCGTGGCGATGCTCCAGGCGCAGCGCCACCTGCTCCAGCGCCAGCGCCGTCAGGATCGACAGCACGATCATCGCGTAGTGCGACAGGAACTCGCGCACCGAGCGCGGCAGCTTTTCGAGGGGTTCCACGTGCATGGGCGGCGATCCGGTGGGGGCAGGGCGGAGCCGCGATTCTGGCAGATGGGCGCGCCGGAATTCGATGTCCGAATGCGGCGGGACGCGCGGGCCGGCGTGCCGGAGACTGCGTCGCATCGCCCACTCGCACAACGCATGCCATGTCCTCGTTCCGCCTGGTCGGCCTTGCCGCTGAGAACTTCGAACCCTTCTTCGCGATGAGCGATGCCGAGCTCGCCGCGCTGGGTGCGCGCCGCGTCGTCGCCGACGCGCCCGTCGGCTTCCCGTGCCGCGTGTCGCTGGCCGACGCCGAGGCCGGCGACGAATTGCTGCTGCTGCCGTTCGAGCACCTGAGCACCGGCTCGCCGTACCGCGCCAGCGGCCCGGTGTTCGTGCGCCGCGGCGCGCGCCGCGCCGTGCTGGCGCCGGGCGAGATCCCGCCGTACGTGACGCGGCGCTGGATGTCCGTGCGCGCCTACGACGCGGACGACATGATGGTCGCCGCCGAGGTCTGCGACGGCGCCGAGGTCCGCGCCGTCATCGAGCGCCTGATCGCCGACGAGGCCGTCGCGTTCATCCACCTGCACAACGCCAAGCGCGGCTGCTTCTCGTGCCGCGTGGAGCGCGTGGCCTGAGAACCCTCAGGGCTTGCGGTAGTCCGCCTCGACCCAGGCGGTCGCGGTCGCCAGCGTGAGCTTGAAGTCGGGCCGCACCTTCACCTGCGCGATGCGCTCGCCGAACTCGTCCTGCGCGGCCAGCAGCGCGTGCGGGTCGAATTCGTCGGGCACGATGTCCAGCGTCACCAGCACGCGGCCGGCGTCGGTGGCGACCTGGAACTGCTTGTGCATGGCCGCGTGCAGCGCCTGCTCGTGGCGGCGGATCACCTCGGAGGCCGTCTTGACCAGCGTGTTGAACGCGTTGACGTCCAGCGGCTTCGGGTTCTTCTTGTCGCGGCCCATCGTCCACGGGCCCACCAGCGCGGGCTCGCGCTCGCCGTCGCGCGTCATCGCCACGGCCCAGCCGTCGTCGTCCTCGTTCTTGACGACGCGGGCCGTCCAGCCGTTGTCCACCCACAGGCGCGCCTCGTGCACGCGCTCGGCCGCGTCGTCCGCGACGCCTTGCTCTTCGATGTTCGATGCCATGCGCGCATGATACGGGGCGCACTGGCTCACGGCGTGCGCCAGCCGGCGCGAAACACAGCACAATGGCGGCGCATTCGAACGACAGCGGAGGTGGCGTCATGGATCTGAGCGATTCGACCTGGTGGTGGCTCGTCGCCGGCGTGCTGGCGGCCGCCGAGCTGGGAACCGGCACCTTCTACCTGCTGATGCTGGCCGTCGGCTGCGCGGCCGGCGCGCTGGCCGCGCACGCGCAGCAAGGCGTGTTCGTGCAGGCCATCGTCGCCGCCGTCGTGGGCGGCGGCGCGGTGCTGGCCTGGCACAGCGTCCGCGCGCGCGCCCCGGCGCCCGTGCCGCCGCAGGCCAATCGCGACATCAACCTGGACATCGGCGAGCAGCTGCAGGTCGACGGCTGGAGCGCCGACGGCACCGCGCGCGTGCCGTACCGCGGCTCGGCCTGGAACGTGCGCTTCATCGGCGACGGCCCGGCCGCGCCCGGCCCGCACGTGATCGCCGAGGTGCGCCACAACGAACTCGCCGTGCGTCGCGCCTGACGCCGACCAACCGATTTCTTCAACAGGGACAGCCGCAATGGATTTCCAGATACTCGCGATCGTCGTGGTGATGGTCGTCGTCACCTTCGTCTACCGCGCCGTCAAGGTGGTGCCGCAGCAGAGCGCCTGGGTGGTCGAACGCCTGGGCAAGTTCCGCGCGGTGCTGCCGCCGGGGCCCAACATCCTGATCCCGTTCGTCGACAACGTCGCCTACAGGCACTCGCTCAAGGAGATCCCGCTGGACGTGCCCAGCCAGGTCTGCATCACGCGCGACAACACGCAGCTGCAGGTCGACGGCATCCTGTACTTCCAGGTCACCGACGCGATGCGCGCGAGCTACGGCTCCAGCAACTACGTGCTCGCGATCACGCAGCTGTGCCAGACCACGCTGCGCAGCGTCATCGGCAAGATGGAGCTGGACAAGACCTTCGAGGAGCGCGACCTGATCAACGGCATGGTCGTCAACGCGCTCGACGAGGCCGCGTCCAACTGGGGCGTGAAGGTGCTGCGCTACGAGATCAAGGACCTGACGCCACCGGCCGAGATCCTGCGCGCGATGCAGGCGCAGATCACCGCGGAGCGCGAGAAGCGCGCACTGATCGCGGCCTCCGAGGGCCGGCGCCAGGAGCAGATCAACATCGCGATCGGCGAGCGCGAGGCGGCGATCGCGCGCTCGGAAGGCGCGAA
>DASQCX010000187.1:0-2020 GCA_035634455.1 Burkholderiaceae bacterium | reverse complement strand
CACGGCGAGGCGCTGTCCGCCGTGGCGGCGCGACTGCCCGGCGTCGAGGTGAAGCCGTTCCTGCTCACGCAGGACCTGTGGGCCGAGCCGATCGCGACCGAGGCGGAGTTCGACCTGCGCGCCCCCGGCGCGCGCGGCGCCGAGCTGGTGATCGTGCTCGGCGACCCGTTCTCGCTCGACATGGAGCGCGTGCTCGGGCTCTTCAATCGATGGGTGCCGGGCGTGCGCGTGGTCGGCGGGCTCGCGAGCGCGGCGACCAAGCCTGGCGGCAACACGCTGGTGCTGAACGATTGGATCGCCCATGAGGGAGGTGTCGCCATCGCGCTGCACGGCGCGCTGCGCGCCGACGTCGTGGTGTCGCAGGGCTGCGAGCCCATCGGGCCGCCGCTCGACGTCACGCACGCCGAGGACAACCTCATCTTCACGCTCGACGGCCAGCCCGCCGTCGAGCGCATCGAACAGGTGCTGCGCGCGGTGCCCGAGAACGAGCGCGACCGGCTGAAGCAGGGGCTCTATCTCGGGCGGCCTGCGCGCGGCGACGCGAGCGGCCGAGGCGACTACCTGATCCGCAACCTGCTCGGCGCCGACCGCGATCGCGGCGCGCTCGCCGTGGCCGACGTGGTGGGCCTGCGCGAGAAGGTGCGCCTGCACGTGCGCGACGGCCGCGCAGCCCAGGAGGACCTCGACATGCTTCTCTCGCCGCAGGCGTTCGACACCGCGGCGAGCGGCGCGCTGCTGTTCGCCTGCAACGGCCGTGGCAAGGCGCTCTTCGGCGCGCCCGACCGCGACATCACCACGCTCCAGCACGCGATGAAGGCCGCTGCGCCCTGCGCCGGCATGTTCTGCGCGGGCGAGCTGGGCCCGGTGGGCGAGCGGAACTTCCTCCACGGCCACACCGCCAGCATCGCCATCGTGCGGCCGAGATGACCGGCTCGAACCCTCGCTGAGCCTGCACTCGGTGCGCCTTTCGTACCACCTCCGGCGCGTGCCGCAGCCCACACGTTCGTGTAGTATCCAACCGTTTCGGCACCGCCGTCCCGGTCGTCCCGGCTGCGGCGCGCCCGCAGCCACCGCGGGCCCGCCGCGCCTTCCTTCGTGAGGCACCCCGATGTCCACCACACCTGACGTCTTCATCGTGGGCGCCGCCCGCACGCCCATCGGCAAGTTCCTCGGCGGCCTCTCGACGCTCAAGGCGTCCGACCTCGGCGCCGCCGCGATCCGAGAAGCCATGAAGCGCGCCGGCGTCAGCGGCACGCAGGTCGACGAGGTCCTCATGGGCCACGTCGTCCAGGGCGGGCAGGGGCAGGCTCCGGCGCGGCAGGCGCAGATCAAGGCCGGTATCGACCCGCACGTCGGGGCCGTCACCATCAACAAGGTGTGCGGATCGGGGCTCAAGGCGGTGATGCTGGGCGCGCAGGCGATCAAGGCCGGCGACGCCGACTGCATCGTGGCCGGCGGTCAGGAGAGCATGAGCACGGCGCCGCACTACCTGTTCAGCGGCCGGCTCGGCACGCGCCTTGGAGACGCGACGCTCAAGGACGGCGTGGTGTCCGACGGCCTGTGGTGCACGTTCAACGACTGCCACATGATCGAGCTGGCGCAGTACACGGCCGAGAAGGCGAAGCTCACGCGCCAGCGCATCGACGAATTCTCGGTCAAGAGCCAGCAGAAGGCGGCCGCGGCGCAGGCGGCCTGCCACTTCTCGAAGGAGATCGTGGCGGTGTCGATCCCGCAGCGGAAAGGCGACCCGCTGGTCGTCTCCAAGGACGAATCGGTGCGCGCCGACACGACGTTGGAAGGCCTCGCGAAGCTCGGCGCCGTAACGAAGGACAAGAGCGGCATGATCACCGCGGGCAACGCGCCGGGCCTGAACGACGGCGGCGCGGCCACGGTGGTGATGAGCGGCGCGCGCGTGAAGGAGTCCAGTACCAGGCCGCTGGCCAGAGTTGTCGCGTACGCCACGGGCGGGGGTGATCCAAAAGACCTGTTCTTCGCGCCGATCGACGCCGTGCAGAAGCTG
>DASQCX010000186.1:0-1582 GCA_035634455.1 Burkholderiaceae bacterium | reverse complement strand
AGCGGGTTGTCCTCGACCTCGTAGGGCGGCGGCAGCATCGAGCCGTCGTTGCCGATGCGCAGGCGCTTGGGGCCCATCGCGCCCAGCTGCAGCCAGATCGAGGCCGAGCCGGGGCCGCCGTTGAACGCGAAGCAGACCGGGCGCGGCTTGCCGTCGCCGGACTTGCGCTCCAGCTGGTAGGCCGTCGTGAACACCGCGGCCTCGGGCTCGCCGCGCTTGTCGGTCTGCGTGGTGTTGACGACCGGGAGGAACGCGGCCTCGACCTTGTAGTCCAGCTTCCTGCCGCCCAGCTTGATCGAACCGGTGCTGCGCATCGGCGAGGTCGCCAGCAGCTTCTCGACGGCGTCGCGCTGCGTCTGCTTGGTCTTGTCGGCATCCGGCTTGTCGGCCGCGGTCTTCGCATCGGTCATGGGCTCCCCGTCGTCGAGTTTTCGGTCGGCCGATTGTGGCGCGGCGGGCGCCGCGCGGCTACGGGCCCTGGAAGCCGCCGGCGCGGAAGGTCAGCACCAGCGTGTCGCGCCAGCCGGGCGCGCCGGACTTCAGCGGCTGGATCGGCGTGGTCTCGTGGATGACGCGGGCGTCGTCCAGCAGCACCGTCGTCCACGGCTGCGACAGCGTGAAGCGCAGGCCGGCGCTGGACGCGGCCTGGAACACGCGGCTCTCGCCGCCCTTGATGCCGTGACGTTCGACCAGCGTCACGCTGACCAGGTCGACGCCGTCGCGGTGCGCGCCCTCGGGAGTGGGCCGGCCGATGCCGTTGGCGGTGTCGATGCGGAACGGATGCGCCTCGACGAACCAGCGCTGCGCGCCCTTGAGCGCCGAGGCGCGCGCGGCCAGGCCCGCGAGCAGGCGGCGCCAGGCCGGGTCGTCGGCCAGGCCGGGCTCGATCGGCTCGAAGTGGCGCTCGATGCCGCCGTGCAGCGCGTTGTAGTCCACCGGCTGCCAGTGCGGGCGATGCGGCGCCGCGACCACCTCGTCGCCGTCGACGACGAACACGCCGTGCCGGCGCTGGCGGTACTTGCCGCCATCGAGCAGGTAGGCGTCGGGCGGCAGCCGGTTCCAGAACGGCCGCCAGGCGTCGAGCGCCGCCGGCGCCACGCCCGCCAGGCTCGCCAGCGCCTCGGGCGCGACGACGGCGAAGCCGGTGCCGGCGAGGGCGGCGTCGACCTCGGCGGCGGGCGTCAGCGGAGGCGGGATCAGGGCGGTCGGATCGGACATGGCGGGCGGTTCGGCGAGGGTCGCGGGGACGGCGGTCTCGCACATTCTCGCGCGCGCCGCCATCCCCGTGCGCGGGCAGGTGACGGGAAGCGACACGCGCGGCCCCGCGCGACGGGCCGGCGTAGACTGACGAGTTACGCCGACCCACCGCCACGCCATGTCCGCATCCGAGGATCAGTCCAGATCGCGCGTCGCGCCCGCGGCATCCGGGCCGGACGATGCCGTCGCCGCCGGCGCGTTGCCCGCGGCGTTGCGGGCATGGGGCCGCACGGCGCCGGTCGCGCTCGCGGCCGTCGACGCGGGCGGCGACGTCGCGTGGGTCAACGCGGCGTTCGAGGCGCTCAGCGGGTTCGCCGCCGCCCAG
>DASQCX010000185.1:0-6654 GCA_035634455.1 Burkholderiaceae bacterium | reverse complement strand
AGCGTCGCCGGCCTGGAACGCCTGACCGCCGCGCCGGAAGAAGCCGCGCCGCGCCGTGGCGCCGCCGCCGCGCGTCCCGCGCAGGACCCCGCGCTCGCCGGCGCCCAGCGCGAGCTCGCCAGCCGCATGGCCGCGCCGCAGAACGAGGTGGAGGCCGACGCCGACCAGCTCGCGATGAGCACGCTGTCGTTCCAGGACTACGTGCGCGACCGCATGCTCAAGCGCCGCCACGCCGAGCTGCACAACCAGCCGGTCGAGGCCGCGCCCGCCGCGCGCCCCGAGTCGACCCGCAGCGCGCTGGCCCAGACCGCCGCCGCCCGCACCGCGATGGCGCGCGCCACCGAGCGCCAGCAGCAGATGCAGTCCATGGCCGACGACGACGCCCGCCTCGATGCGCCGGCGCGCCGCGCCGAGCCGGCGCCGGCCCCGCAGCGCATGGAGCGCCAGGCCGCGCCGTCGTACGCCAGCGCCCCCGTGCTGCACGACGACTACGCCGTGGAGCCTCCCGCGGCGCCGGCCGTGTCGGCGGCGCAGCGGGCCGACATGGTCAGCCGCAGCAACCACCTGGACATGGTCAACGAGCTGCGCTCGATGAAGGGCCTGATCGAGGAGCGCTTCGGCGCGCTCGCCTTCATGGAGAAGCTGCAGCGCCAGCCGCGCCAGGCGATGCTCGCCCAGAAGCTGCTGGACGTCGGCTTCTCGCCGGCGCTGATCCGCAAGATGGTGGACTCGCTGCCGGCCGACGTGGCCGACGAGACCGCCTGGGCCACCAACGTGCTGGAGCGCAACCTGTACACCAGCGAGGCCGAGCTCTCGATGGAGGACCAGGGCGGCGTGTACGCGCTGATCGGCTCCACCGGCGTCGGCAAGACCACGACCACCGCCAAGATCGCCGCCGGCTTCGCCGCGCGCCACGGCGCCGCCAACCTCGGCCTGATCACGCTGGACGCCTATCGCGTCGGCGCCCACGAACAGCTGCGCGCCTACGGCCGCATCCTGGGCGTGCCGGTGCACACCGCGCACGACCGCGCGTCGCTCGAAGACCTGCTGGAGCTGCTGTCGGCCAAGAAGATGGTGCTGATCGACACCGCCGGCATGGCGCAGCGCGACGGCCGCACCCGCGAGCTGCTGGAGATGCTGGCGCACCGCGCGATCAAGAAGGTGCTGGTGGTCGACGCGTCCTCGCAGGGCGAGACCATCGACGACGTTATCGTCAACTGGAAGGCCTCGGCCTGCGCCGGCGTGATCCTGTCCAAGATCGACGAGGCCGTGAAGCTGGCCCCGGCGCTCGACGCGCTGATCCGCCACAAGCTCAAGAACATCGGCGTGGCCAACGGCCAGCGCGTGCCGGAGGACTGGCACCACCTGTCGTCCAACGCGCTCGTGCACCGCGCGCTCAAGGGCGGCGGCAGCCTGGCCTACCGCATGGAGCCGAACGAGGTGCATCTCGTGTTCGCGCACATGGGCACGAGCCCGCAGTCAGCCGCCGCGCTGCGCGCCTGAACACCGCCGCGAAACACCGCTTTTCGCCCGATCGCATCCCCGCCCGTCCGGACATAGTTGCTTACATGACTCTCCGTCGCCGCAACCTTCCCCCGACCGACCAGGCCGACGGCCTGCGGCGCATGTTCGCCGCGAGCCAGGGCGTGCTGGTGCCGGTCGTCGCGAACCCGCATGTCGAGCACCACGGCGCCGTGCTGGCGCGGCTGGCGAGCGTGTTCGCGGAGCAGGGCCTGAACACGCTGGTGGTGGACGCGGCCGACACCGCGCCCGAGCCCGGCGAACTCGCGTTCATCGACCTCGGCGCCTGCGTCGAGCCGCTGGCGCCGCAGCTCGCGTATCTCGCGGCGCGCGGCCTGCCGATGCAGTTCGTCGACACGCGCGGCTCGTGCGCGAGCTTCATCCCGCGCACGATGAGCATCGTGCAGGACATCGACGTCGTCGTGATGCACGCCGAGGCGCGCGTGCTGGCCCGCATGCTGGGCGAGCAGCCGCTGCGTCCGGTGCTGCTGGCGTCCGGCGCGGGCGAGAGCATCACCCACGCGTACGCCGCGCTGAAGCTGCTGGTGCAGCGCCTGGGCCTCATGAGCTTCGACCTCGTGATGCCGACCAACAAGGGCCGCGGGCCGACGCCGGCGCAGGTCGCGCGCCGCGTGTCCGACTGCGCCGACCGCTTCCTGGGCGCGGCGCTGCACGACTCGGCCGCGATCGACCCCGACATCGCCTTCGGCGCGGCCTCCGGGCCCGACCTGATGCGCCTGGCCGCCGCGCAGCTGCGCGTCCCGGCCGCCGGCGCGCCCGCCTGGGCCGCGGCACGCGTCGCCGGCGTCGCGTCGCCCTACCTGACCGCTTGAACAAGAATCCGGAGATCGCCATGTACACCGCCAAGGGCCAGCTCGACGCCAATGCGATGCTCAAGCAATACAGCCCGCTCGTGCGCCGCCTCGCGCACCAGATGATCGCGAAGCTGCCGGCCAACGTCGAGATCGACGACCTGATCCAGGTGGGCATGATCGGCCTGAACGACGCGATGTCGCGCTTCGACGCGGAGCAGGGCGTGCAGTTCGAGACCTTCGCGACGCAGCGCATCCGCGGCGCGATGCTGGACGAACTGCGCGGCAGCGACTGGATGAGCCGCGGCGGGCGCCGCCAGCAGCGCGAGATCGAGACGGCGGTGCACAAGCTGGAACAGAAGCTGGGGCGCGCGCCGCAGGAAAGCGAGATCGCCGAGGCGATGGGGATGTCGCTGCCGCAGTACCAGGAAGTGCTGGGCAAGGTGCGGGGCACGCAGCTGGTCTACCTGGAAGACATGTCGGGCGACGAGGGCGGCGACGACTATCTCGACCGCCACGTGGCCAACGAGGATGCGAATCCGCTGGCCATGCTGCAGGATCACCGCATGCGCGAGGCGCTGGTCGAGGCGATCAAGAACCTGCCGGAGCGCGAGCAGTACGTGATGTCGATGTACTACGAGCACGACATGAATCTCAAGGAGATCGCGGCGGTACTGAAGGTGACCGAGAGCCGGGTTTGCCAGTTGCACAGCCAGTCGATCGCGCGCTTGCGTGTGAAGCTGCGCGAGTGGTGATTCTTCTGTGCTGATCCTCCTTGCCTGGTCGAGAGCCGCCTTCGGGTGGCTTTTGCTTTTTTGCGGGTGGTTGCTGGCCACTGCTTCGCGAGCGGCGGGGTGCAATTGCGACAGCACCGTCATGATTCGTCACCCCGCTCCGCACGAACCGGGCGTGCGGCCGCGGATAGTTCGACCCCATGAGCAAGGCGGCGAGACGCCTTGCCCCACCCCGGGAGATCGACATGCTGGATCGCACGACGCAACTGGCCACCGTCACCTTGCTCGCCTCGCTGGTCGCCGCGTGCGGTGGCGGCAGCGGCGGCTCGCCGTCGCCATCACCCTCGCCGACGCCGGCACCTGCCCCGTCCCCGTCCCCGACTGTCGCCCAACGCACGGCCGCCGCCGCGAGCGCCGCGTCCCAGGCCTCCGACTGCGTGGCCGTGCAGCCGTTCTACTGGTCCGTCGGCGACGCCACCGGCAAGCTCGCCGACGCCAGCGTGGGCACCGCGCCGCCGACCGCGCAGACCGTCATGTCGATCGCGTCGGCGTCCAAGCTGGTGTACGGCGCGTATGTCGCCGAGCAGCGCGCCGGCGTGCTCACCGATGCCGACGTCCACTTCCTGACCTTCGTCAGCGGCTACACCGACTTCACGAGCTGCCAGCCCGGCCAGACGGTCGATGCGTGCGAGGCCGACGGCAGCAACGGCACCTACGAGGCCGCCAACGACGGCAAGTTCTACTACGGTGGCGGTCACATGGAGAAGCACGCGGCCGACAACGGCCTCGGCGCGCTCGACAGCGTGGCGCTGGCGAGCGCGATCAACGCGGCGCTGGGCACCTCGTTCGCGTATTCGCAGCCGCAGCTGGCCGGCGGCATCTACACCAGCGCGGACGCGTACGGCGCGTTCCTGCAGCGCATCGTCGACGGCCAGCTCAAGATGGTCGCGTTGCTCGGCACGCATCCCGTCTGCACCAACCCGAATACCTGCGCGACGGCGGTCTACTCGCCGATGCCGACGGAGAGCGGCCACTACTCGATCGGCCACTGGGTGGAGGACGACCCGGCCGTCGGCGACGGCGCGTTCAGCAGCCCGGGCGCGTTCGGCTTCTACCCGTGGATAGACGCCGGCAAGACCTGGTGGGGTATCGTGGCGCGCGCGGCGCACGACAGCGCCGAACAGGAGGGCGTCGCATCGATGCTGTGCGGACGCCGGATCCGCGCGGCCTGGGTGTCCGCCCAATATCCTTGAGAGGGAGATCGCGATGACGCAACGACATGGCCTGGCGATCGCGCTGCTCGCCGCCGCGAGCGCGGCGTACGCCACGCCGACGCCGGAGCAGCGCAGCACAGCCGCGCGCCGGACCGCCGAAACCTCGGCCGACTGCAAGGCCGTCCAGCCGTTCTACTGGTCGATCGGCGACGCGCACGGCGTGCGCGCCGACGGCGGCGCCGGCCGGCGCGCGCCCGCGGCCACGACGCAGATGCCGATCGCCTCGGCATCCAAGCTGGTCTACGCCGCCTTCGTCGCCGAACAACGGCACGGCCAGCTGACCGACGAGGACGTGCGCTTCCTGCACTTCACCAGCGGCTACACCCACTTCAGGAGCTGCCGCCGCGGCCAGACCGTCGGCGAGTGCGACGCGATGCGCGACAACGGCGCGCACGACGCGGCCGACGACGGCCGCTTCTTCTACAACGGCGGCCACATGCAGCGCCACGCGGTGCTCGACGGCCTGGGCGGGCTCGACGACGAGGGCCTGGCGCGCGCGGTCAACCAGGCGCTCGGCACCTCGTTCCGCTACGTGCAGCCGCAGTTGGCGGGCGGCATCGCCACCACCGCGGCGGACTACGGCGAGTTCCTGCGGCGCGTCGTGGCCGGCCAGCTGCAAATGAAGTCGCTGCTGGGAACGCACGCGGTCTGCACCAACCCGAAGAGCTGCGCGACCGCCGCGCAGTCGCCGTTCACCGAGGGCGACGCGCACTACTCGATCGGCCACTGGGTGGAGGACGGCCCGGACGGCGACGGCGCGTTCAGCAGCGCCGGCGCGTTCGGCTTCTACCCGTGGATCTCGCGCGACGAGACGACCTGGGGCGTGCTCGCGCGTTTCCAGCTCGCGCTCAACGGCGCGAAGGCGGGCGCGGCCTCGTGGCGCTGCGGGCGCGAGATCCGCGCGGCGTGGAGCAGCGGCGAGGCGCGCTGAGGGCGGCGCGGATCAGCCGCGGCGCGCGGCCTCGATCTTCGCGATGTCGATCTTGCCCATGGTCATCATCGCCTCGAAGGCGCGCTTGCGCACGCCGGCGTCGGGGTCGGTGACGGCGTCGCTGAGCGCGCGCGGCGTGATCTGCCACGACAGGCCCCACTTGTCCTTGCACCAGCCGCAGGCGCTCGCCTGGCCGCCATTGCCGACGATCGCGTCCCAGTAGCGGTCGGTCTCGGCCTGGTCGTCGGTGGCGACCTGGAACGAGAACGCCTCGCTGTGCTTGAACTGCGGGCCGCCGTTGAGCCCGAGGCAGGGCGTGCCGAGCACGGTGAACTCCACGGTGAGCACCGTGTCCTTTTTGCCGCCGGGGAAGTCGCCGGGCGCGCGGTGCACGGCCGTCACCTTGCTGTCGGGGAAGGTCTTCGCGTAGAACCGGGCGGCCTCCTCGGCATCGCCGTCGTACCAGAGGCAGAGGGTGTTCTTGGGCTTCAAGGGACTCTCCTGGGTTGGGTTGTCATGGCCGCGCTGCGACGCGCGGCGGACATCGAGCATCGGCGATCGGGCGGCGAGCGTCAACGCGCGGACGCTCGACAGAAAAATATATTTCTCCGCCGTCGAAACCGGGCGCGCTCGTTCGTCGCCGCGCGTCGGGGCGGGCAGGAGGCGGCCGCGGCAGGAAATCGCCGCGGCCGAGCAATAGTGCCGCCGCGCGGGGTCAGCGCGCGGGCCTTCCTGCCGATGAGTCCGGTGACGCGCTCCCGCAAGGACGTGGCGGCCGGGCGGCGCTTGCGCCGGCAACGCCCCGTTCCTCCAGCGATCGCGCGTCGCGCTTCGCCGGCAATCTCGCGGGCGAAGTCCCATCGTCGAAGTCGTCGCCCGGAGCCCCATGTCCGCCCTCACCGAAGAACAAGCCCGCACCTACATGCACAAGCTGCTCGCCGCGATGGCGGCGGCCGGCGGATCCGACCTGTTCATCGCCAACGACTTCCCGCCCAGCATGAAGGTGGACGGCGGCATGAAGCCGATGACCACGCAGAAGCTGACGGCCGACGTCACGCGCGCGCTGGCCAGCGCGATGATGAGCGAGCGCCAGCGCGAGGAGTTCGCGCGCGAGATGGAATGCAACTTCGCGGTGGCGATCCCCGGCGTCGGGCGCTTCCGCATCAACGTCCTGGTGCAGCAGCAGAGCGTGAGCCTGGTCTGCCGCACGATCGCCGCCGAGATCCCCAACTTCGAGAAGCTCGGCCTGCCGCCGGTGCTCAAGGAGGTGGTGATGAGCAAGCGCGGCCTGGTGCTGGTGGTGGGCGCCACCGGCTCGGGCAAGTCGACGTCGCTGGCCGCGATAATCGACCACCGCAACCGCACGTCGTCGGGCCACATCA
>DASQCX010000184.1:0-3967 GCA_035634455.1 Burkholderiaceae bacterium | reverse complement strand
CGATGGCCGACGTCGACTTCAAGGTGTTCTCGTCCGCCGCCACCATGGCCGGCGGCCGTGTCGTGGCGCTGCGCGTCAAGGGCGGTGCCGAGATCAGCCGCGGCGAGATCGACGCCTACACCGAGGTCGTCAAGATCTACGGCGCCAAGGGCCTGGCCTGGATCAAGGTCAACGACGCGGCCAAGGGCCGCGAGGGCCTGCAGTCGCCCATCGTCAAGAACCTGCACGACAAGGCGATCGCCGAGATCCTGGCGCGCACCGGCGCGGCCGACGGCGACCTGATCTTCTTCGGCGCCGACAAGGCCAAGATCGTCAACGACGCGATGGGCGCGCTGCGCCTGAAGGTCGGCCACTCCGACTTCGGCAAGGCCAACGGCCTGTTCGAGGACAAGTGGGCGCCGCTGTGGGTCGTCGACTTCCCGATGTTCGAGCGCGACGACGAGGAGAACCGCTGGAACGCCGTGCACCACCCGTTCACGGCGCCCAAGGACGGCCACGAGGACCTGATGGACTCCGACCCGGGCGCGTGCATCGCCAAGGCCTACGACATGGTGCTCAACGGCTGGGAGCTGGGCGGCGGCTCGGTGCGCATCCACCGCGCCGAGGTGCAGAGCAAGGTGTTCTCGGCGCTGAACATCAGCAAGGAGGACGCGCAGCTCAAGTTCGGCTTCCTGCTGGACGCGCTGCAGTACGGCGCCCCGCCGCACGGTGGCCTGGCCTTCGGCCTGGACCGCATCGTCACGATGATGACGGGCGCCGAGTCCATCCGCGACGTGATCGCCTTCCCGAAGACGCAGCGCGCGCAGGATCTGCTGACCGGCGCGCCGAGCTCGGTCGACGAGAAGCAGCTGCGCGAGCTGCACATCCGCCTGCGCAACGCGGTGGCCGCGACGCCGGCGGCCTGAGCCGTCCGCTCGCCTGACCGGCCATGCGCCGGTCGAGGAAAGGCCCGCATCGAACCGCGTCGGCGGCTCGTGCGGGCCTTTTGCTTTCCGACCTGGGGCGTCAGGCCTTCAGGTCGTCGGGCACCTTGCCGCCGTTCTCGGCGAGCTTGGTCATCACCTGCTTGTGCAGCCAGATGTTCATGGTCGCGGAGTCGTTGGTGTCGCCGGTGTAGTGCAGCTCGCCCGCGAGCTCCTTGCGCGCGGCCAGGCTCGAATCCAGGCCCAGCACCTTCATCAGGTCGACGATGGAGGTCTTCCAGTTCATGCCGTCGGCGCCGGGCATCGCGCTGATCACCTGCTCGACGTCGACCTCGGGCAGGTCGGCCGCGGGCGGCAGGGCCGCCGAGGCGACGGCGGCGGTGGCGGCGTCGGCCTGCGCCGCGTCGGAGGCGGCGGGCGCTGCGCTGTCGGCCGCGGCCGCGGCGACCGCGGGGTGGCTGGCCGGGAAGATCTTCGAGATGATGTTGGCGAAAATGCCCATGGTCCTGCTCCTGATTGCGTGATTGACGAACGTGTCAGCCTTGGCTGCAGCGCATCGTAGCGGCGGCCTCTTCGCGGGCAATGCGCCTTTGGAGCCGGCCGTGTCCTTTGTCACTCGGGTGTGACCGGGCGGACACGCACAGCATGGCAGGCGGCTTGCCCGGCAGGAACGAGACCCGGACGCGGATCCGGGCTGTCACACGGGCAGGGGACGAACGGGCGTATGGCGCGCGTTCAGCGCACTTCCCTGTCGATGGCGAAGCGCACGTCGTTGGCCCACGGCGCGACGGGCACCGACTGGCCGACCAGGTCGCCCGGCTTCGCGAGCCCGCTGCCGCTCCTGGACACGCGCGCCGACACGATCACCTTGTCGGCGTGCAGGAAGCGGTCGGGCGAGCCGATCATCTCGCGGGTGCCGACGTTGAAGTCGAACGGCAGGTTGCTGACCTCGACGCGAATCTGCGCCAGCGGCAGGCCGGTCGGGTCGTCGGGGGTGCGCACGGTGACGAAGACGGTGTCGTCGGAGGCGACCCGGCCCTCGAACCGCGGCGCCAGCGTGATGCGGCCCGACAGCAGCGGGGCGATCGCGTCGGCGGCGGCGCTCGCGCTCTTCGCGCCGGACTCGGTCGCCGAACCGGTGACTGCGGCGGACACCGGCGCCGCGCCCGCTGCCGACGACGACGCGAAGCGTCCGTACTTGTCCGGCGCCAGCGACTCGCCGCGCCGGATGCGCTCCAGCCGCTCGCGCCGCAGCTGCGCGTCCTCGGCCGCGGCGATCTTGCCCTGCTCGAGCAGCACCTCGCTGCGCGCACGCAGGCCCGCGTGGCCGGACAGCAGGTAGGCCGTGAGCGCGCCCACCAGCACCAGCATCGCGACCAGCGCCCAGGCGCGCGCGCGCAGCGGCAGCTTCGGCGCGGGAACGTTCGGGATCACCGCTTCCATCAACTGCCTGCGAAGCGCCGCGCGCTGGGCGTCGGCCTCCTCGGCGCGCAGCAGCCCCTTGGACTGGTAGTCGTCGACTTGGCGAAGTTTGGCCTGGAGAGCGGCGACCTGGGCTTGGACTTGCGGATTCATGGGCGGATGTGGGTGAATCCGCCATTTTCGCAGGTTGGACGGGCGCGCCCGCCGGGGTCCGGCCGTCGCGCGGCCGCGCGCGCTAGCATGCGCGCATGAGCGCCGCGCCGTCCGATCCCCGTCCGTACAAGATCCCCGAATCCGTCCTCGTCGTCATCCACACGCCGGCGCTCGAGGTGCTGCTGATCGAGCGCGCGGACGCGCCCGGGTTCTGGCAGAGCGTCACGGGCTCCAAGGACAGCGTCGCGGAGACGCTGGTCGACACCTGCGTGCGCGAGGTCGGCGAGGAGACGGGCATCGCCGTCGGCAGCGCGCAGGTGCCGCTGGCGGCGCTGCGCGACTGCGAGCTGGTCAACGTCTACGAGATCTACCCGCGCTGGCGCGCCCGCTACGCGCCCGGGGTCACGCACAACACCGAGCACGTGTTCGCGCTGGAGGTGCCCGCGGGCACGCCGGTGGCGCTCGCGCCGCGCGAGCACACGGCGTCGCGCTGGCTGCCGTGGCGCGAGGCGGCCGACGCCTGCTTCTCGCCATCCAACGCCGAGGCGATCCTGCACCTGCCCAGGTGGCTGGCTGGACAGGCATGACCCCAGTCATCGAATCCGCGGCCGCGCGGTGGCATCATCCGGTGGCATGAGGATTGCCAGATGGATCGCCCCGCGGCCGGGCCCGCGGACTTCGTCGACGTCACTGCACGCCCTGCGGCGTGGACTGCCTGCCGTGCTGAACACCGCGTCGGACTTCACGATCCTGCCGTCCGAGACCCTCGCCGCGGGGACGCGGCTGCGGGTGGCCACCTACAACATCCACAAGGGCGTGCGCGGGGTGGGCGCGGCCAAGCGGCTGGAGATCCACAACCTGGTGCTGGGCGTCGAGGCGCTCGACGCCGACCTCGTCTTCCTGCAGGAGGTGCGGCTGCACCACACGCGCGACGCCGCGCGCTTCGACCAGACCATCCTGGGCTGGCCCGAGCAGGGGCAGGCGGAATTCCTGGCGCCCGAGGGCTACAACTCGGCCTACCGCACCAACGCGTTCACGCGCCACGGCGAGCACGGCAACGCGCTGCTCTCGCGCTGGCCGCTGGGCGACGCCGGCCATCACGACGTCTCCGACCACCGCTTCGAGCAGCGTGGCCTGCTGTACGTGCCCGTGGAGTGGAACGGCACGCGCGTCCACGCCATCGTCGCGCACTTCGGCCTGATCCATTCGAGCCGGCTGCGCCAGGCGCAGCGGCTCGCCGAGTACATCGAGACCGAGCTCCCGCCCGACGAGCCGGTGCTCGTCGCCGGCGACTTCAACGACTGGGGCGAGCGCCTGGACGAGCCCATGCTCGCCGGCGGCCTCGAGCGCGCGCTCTCGCCCGACCCGCGCGTGGCCAGGCGCCCGACCTTCCCCTCGCGCGTGCCGGTGTTCTCCCTCGATCGCATCTACATGCGCGGCTTCCGCTGCGAGGGCACGATGGTGCCGCG
>DASQCX010000183.1:0-1815 GCA_035634455.1 Burkholderiaceae bacterium | reverse complement strand
GTTGTTGCGGCCGATGGTGCCGTTGCGGGCACGGGCGACGACAAGGGTCAGCAGCGTCATACGGCCACCGGTGCCTTGATGGCGGGATGCGACTGGTAGCCGACCAGTTCGAAGTCTTCGTAGCGGTAGTCGAAGATGCTGTCCGGCTTGCGCACGATCTTCAGCGTCGGCAACGGCAGCGGGTCGCGCGAAAGCTGCGTCTGCACCTGTTCGTAGTGGTTGCTGTAGATATGGCAGTCGCCGCCGGTCCAGATGAAGTCGCCCACGTCGAGATCGCACTGCTGCGCCAGCATGTGGGTGAGCAGCGCATAGCTCGCGATGTTGAACGGCACGCCCAGGAAGATGTCCGCGCTGCGCTGGTAGAGCTGGCACGACAGCTTGCCGCGGCCGCCGGGCGTCTCGGGCGGGGCGACGTAGAACTGGAAGAAGGCGTGGCAGGGCATCAGCGCCATCTCCGGCAGCGCGGCCACGTTCCAGGCGCTGACGATGATGCGGCGCGAGTCCGGGTTGGTCTTCAGCTGCTTGACGACCTCGGCGATCTGGTCGACGTGGCCGCCGCCGGGGGTCGGCCAGGAGCGCCATTGCACGCCGTAGACCGGGCCCAGGTCGCCGTCCGCGCGCGCCCATTCGTCCCAGATCGTGCAGCCGCGTTCCTGCAGCCACTTGACGTTGGAGTCGCCGCGCAGGAACCATAGCAGCTCGAGGATGATGGACTTCAGGTGCACCTTCTTCGTCGTCACGAGCGGGAAACCCTCGGACAGGTCGAAGCGCATCTGGTGGCCGAACAGGCTGGTGGTGCCGGTGCCCGTGCGGTCGGCCTTGAAGCGGCCCTGGTCGCGCACCAGGCGCATGAAGTCTTCGTATTGCGAGCGGACGGGACGGGTCATGCGCCGATTTTACCGGCCGGGTGCCGGCGCGCCTGCCGGCCGCGCGATGGCCCCGGACGCGGCGGGCGCTCGCTGCCGCGCGGTCCTCAGTGGCCGCCGCCCAGGTAGGCCGCCTGCACCGCCGGGTCGTTCTTGAGCTTCGCGGCCGGCCCGTGCACCGCGATGCGGCCGTTCTCCAGCACGTAGCCGTAGTCGGCGACGTCGAGCGCGGCGGCGGCGAACTGCTCGACCAGCAGCATCGTCACGCCCTCGGCGCGCAGGCGCGAGATGATGCGGAACACCTCGTCGACCAGGATGGGCGCCAGGCCCATCGAGGGCTCGTCCAGCAGCACGACCTCGGGGTTCATCATCATGGCGCGCGCCATCGCCAGCATCTGCTGCTCGCCGCCCGAGAGCGTGCCCGCGAGCTGCGTGCGGCGTTCCTTCAGGCGCGGGAAGTACTCCATCGCGCGCTCGACGTCGGCCGCGACGTCGCCCTTCTTGCGCGCGCCGGTGAAGCGCGGGAACGCGCCCAGCAGCAGGTTGTCGGTGACGGACATCGTCGCGAACACGCGCCGGCCCTCGGGCGAGTGCGCCAGGCCCAGGCGCGCGATGCGGTGCGAGTCGCGGCCGGTGATGTCGACGTCGCCGAGCAGGACCTGGCCCTCGCGCGGCGCGATCATGCCGGAGATGGCGCGCATCGTCGTCGTCTTGCCGGCGCCATTGCTGCCGATCAGCGTGACGACCTGGCCCTTGGGCACCTCCAGCGAGATGCCGTGCAGGACTTCGACCTTGCCGTAGCCGGCGTGCAGGTTGGTGAGCTTGAGCATGGTCAGTGGGCCTCCGCGCCGAGGTAGGCCTTGATGACCTGGGGATCGGATTGAACGGCGGCCGGCGAGCCCTCGGCGATCTTCTGGCCAAAGTCCAGCACGGTGACGACGTCGCACAC
>DASQCX010000182.1:0-1580 GCA_035634455.1 Burkholderiaceae bacterium | reverse complement strand
GATATTGAACGAGATGCGCGCGTTGGCGCAGCGCAACGTCGCGGTCCGCTCGCTGATTGGCCTTGGCTATCACGGCACGGTCACGCCGCCGGTGGTGCGCCGGAACGTGCTGGAAAATCCCGGCTGGTACACGGCCTACACGCCCTATCAGGCAGAGATCGCGCAGGGCCGGCTGGAAGCGCTGCTGAATTTCCAGACGATGATCACCGAGCTGACCGGTATGGAGATCGCCAACGCCTCGCTGCTCGATGAAGCGACGGCGGCCGCCGAAGCGACGCACATGGCGCACGCCGTGGCGAAGGCGAAGAGCGACGTGGTCGCGGTCGCGTCCGATGTGCATCCACAGACGCGCGCGGTGCTGGCGACGCGGGCATGGCCGCTCGGCTTCAAGCTGGTTGAATTTCGGCCTGGCGACGCCGCCGCGATCGCGGGTGAAAAACCGTTCGCGGTCGTGCTGCAATACCCTGGCAGCACCGGCGCCGTGCGTGACCTGCGCGGGGAGATAAACGCGGCACACGCGGCGGGCGCGCTGGCGATCGTCGCCGCCGATCCGCTGTCGTTGGCGCTGCTGACGCCGCCCGGCGAGATGGGCGCCGACGTCGTCGTGGGGTCGGCACAGCGCTTCGGCGTGCCGATGGGATTCGGCGGCCCGCACGCCGGCTACTTCGCGACGCGCGATGCCTTCAAGCGGCACATGCCCGGCCGCCTGGTCGGCGTGAGCGTCGATGCCGCCGGCGCGCCCGCCATGCGCCTCGCGCTGCAGACGCGCGAGCAGCACATCCGTCGCGAGAAGGCGACCTCGAACATCTGCACCGCGCAGGTGCTGCTGGCGGTAATGGCGGCGATGTACGCCGTATGGCATGGGCCCGATGGTCTTTCGCGCATCGCTCGACGCGTCAATCTGCAGGCGCGCATGCTCGCGGAGGCGGCGAAGCGCGGCGGCTACAAGCTGCGGCACGACGCGTTCTTCGACACCATCGCCGTCGAGGCCGGCAAGCGCGCCGATGCACTGATGGCGGCGGCGCTGAAGGCTGGCTTCAACCTCCGCCGCATCGATGCGACCGGCGTCGGCATTGGACTCGACGAAACGGTCACGCGGCAGGAACTGACGCGGCTCGCGGTCGTTCTGGGCGGCGAATTGCGCATGGCCGCGCCGAGCATTCCCGGCGCGCTGGTGCGCACGACGACGTTCCTCCAGCAGGCGGCATTCACCGCGCATCACGCCGAGCATGAGATGCTGCGCTACCTCAAGCGGCTCGAGGAGAAGGACGTCGCGCTGAACCGCAGCATGATCCCGCTCGGCTCCTGCACGATGAAGCTGAACGCGAGTGCGGAGATGCTGCCGATCACCTGGCCCGGCTTCGCCGATATGCATCCGTTCGCGCCCGCCGATCAGACCGGCGGCTACAAGGAACTCATCGACCGCCTCGCCGGCTGGCTGAAGACGATCACCGGCTTCGCCGGGGTGTCGCTGCAGCCGAACGCAGGGAGCCAGGGCGAATACGCCGGGCTGCTCGCCATCCGCGCCTGGCACGAGAGCCGCGGCGAAGACGGCCGCGATGTGTGCCTGATCCCCGCGA
>DASQCX010000181.1:0-3332 GCA_035634455.1 Burkholderiaceae bacterium | reverse complement strand
GGTCGAATACCTGGCCCCAGAAGCTGTGGCGCACGCGACCGCGGAAATGCACCACCAATATGCAGGCGAGATACAGGGCGATGACGGTCAGGAGGATCATCGGGATTTCCGGAAACGGCGCGGGCAGAGAACCTTTCGCAGCATCCGTCAGATCGACGACTGTTGGCTGGCCGCAGCGGCGAAATACAGCCGGCGAGAAGGGATTTGGCGGGCGGAAAGAATCCGCTCAGGCAACCCGTGATATCGCAGGCGGTGGGCCGAATATCGGAGCAACCGATGTGCCCGATATTGGCCAACGGCGACGGCAAACGTGGGGTGAGTGCACGCCAGGAGGCCGGCAGCGGATCCTTCCGCGGAAGTCCTGGAGGCGCCGCGCGACCGGGCGGCCGGCGCGGCGAAATGGCGCGGGCAGGGCGCCCGGCGCGGAGCGGCGTCACGCGCACGGGCGCGCGACGCGCGAGCCGATCAGCTCAGATGCTTGCCGACCAGGCCAGTCATCTCGAACATCGTGACCTCGTCCTTGCCCATCACGGCCTTGAGCTTGGCGTCGCACAGGATGTTGCGCTTGTTGGCCGGGTTCTGCAGGTTGTGGGCCTTGATGTAGTCCCACAGGCGCTTGGTCACTTCGGTGCGCGGCAGCGGCTCGGCGCCGACGATGGCGGCGAGCGCGGGGCTCGGCTTGAGGGCCTTCATGAAGGCGGAAGACTTTTCGGTGGTAGCCATCGGGAAACCTCTTCGAGAACGGGAAAGGGCGCGAGCATACGCCCTTGCGAGGCCTTCGGTGTGGCGCCCGGGCCGCGCCGGGATGTGCTAGGCGCGGGGCTTGTTGCTGCCACGTCTCCCGATGTTGACTTTGTTAATGAGAATCATTAGCATTTGATGCCGGCACCGGTTCATGCCGGAACTGCCAGCATCTCCAGCACGGATCTCGCCGAAACGAGGCCGCGGACGCCAGCCGAAACGTCCACCGCCAACTTTCGGAAGACAGATCCATGCGCTACATCCAGAGCCGCAAGCACGCGGCCGTCCGCCAGCCGCGCCACCGCTCGACCGCCGCCCTCGCGGCCGCCGCCCTGGCACTTCCCGGCGCCGTCCTGGCCCAGTCCGCGGCGGCGCCCGCGCCGGCCGCCTCGCAGGCCCGCGCCGAGGCCACGCTGCCCGCCGTGAAGGTCCAGGCCGCCGCGCCGGAGAACGACTACAAGGCCGATGTCGTCTCGTCGCCGAAGTTCACGCAGCCCATCGTCGACACGCCGCAGACCATCGCCGTCATCAAGAAGGAGCTGCTGCAGCAGCAGGCGGCGACCACGCTGTCCGAGGCGCTGCGCAACACGCCCGGCGTGACGATGCAGCTCGGCGAGAACGGCAGCACGCAGACAGGCGACTCGATCAACCTGCGCGGCTTCGACAGCTCGCAAAGCATCTTCGTCGACGGCATCCGCGACCTCGGCGCCGTCTCGCGCGACGTCTTCAACATCGACCAGGTCGAGGTCGTGAAGGGCCCGTCGGGCTCCGACATCGGCCGCGGCGCGTCGTCGGCCTACGTCAATCTCGTGTCCAAGACCGCGCAGGCCGACGGCGCCTTCGCCACCGGCAGCCTGATCGCCGGCAGCGCCGACCGCAAGCGCCTCGTCGCCGACTTCAACACGCCGCTCGCGTCGCTGCCCGGCAGCGCCGTGCGCCTGAACGTGATGGCGCAGGACGGTGGCGTCCCTGGCCGCGACGAGGTGCGCCAGAAGCGCTGGGGCGTCGCGCCCACGGCCAGCTTCGGCCTCTTCTCGGGCACGCGCGAGACCCTGAGCTATGTCCACGTGCAGCAGGACAACCGCCCGGACGGCGGCGTGTCGACCTTCGGCCTGAAGGGCTACGGCTACGTCACCGCGGCCACCAGCACGGCGGCGCAGATCACGCTGACGCCCGGCCCGGCGGTCGACCCGAGCAACTACTACGGCCTGCGCAACGACTTCGACCACGTGAAGTCGGACATGTTCACCTCGAAGCTGGAAAGCGACCTGGCCAGGGGCGTGACGCTGCGCAACACGACGCGCATCGGCCGCACGGTGGAGGACGTCGTCGTCACGGGCGTCAACGCGGTGCAGACGCCGTCCACCGGCCGCGCCACGGTCACGCGCTCGCGCCAGGGCCGGCATCAGGACAACGAGATCCTGACGAACCAGACCAACCTGACCTCCGCGTTCGAGACCTTCGGCCTGAAGAACGCGTTGTCCACGGGCTTCGAGCTGAGCTGGGAGCGCCAGAAGACGGCCACGCCGGTGACGGTGACGGGCACGGCCGACCTGTACGACCCGAACCCGGACGACGCGCTGGCGATGCCGGCCTACCAGGGCACGCAGACCATCGGCAGCACGCTGACCGCGTCGGCGTACGCGTTCGAGACGCTCAACGTGACCGACGCCTTCCTCGTCAACGGCGGCCTGCGCGTCGACAAGTTCCACACCGACACGAGCGGCGCCACGTACACGGCGGCCTCGGGCTCGACGCCGGCGGCGCTGACGAACAACGCACCGCTGGGGCTGACCGACACGCTGTGGAGCTGGAAGATCGGCGCCGTGTTCAAGCCCGCGAAGAACGGCAGCGTCTACGCGACGTACTCGGACTCGCGGCAGCCTCCGGGCGGCACCAACTTCGCGCTGTCCAGCCAGGCGAGCAGTTCCGCGCAACCCGGCCTGCAGCCGCAGGAAGGCACGAACATCGAGTTCGGCACCAAGTGGGACCTGCTGGGCGGCGACCTGCTGGCCACGGCGGCGATCTACCGCAGCGAGAACAGCAACGAGCTGGTGTCCGACGGCGCGACGGTGCCGACCTACGCGCAGGTCGGCAAGCGCCGCGTGCAGGGCGTCGAGCTGGGCCTGGTGGGCAACCTGACGAAGGACGTCGGCGTCAGCCTCGGGTACTCGAACATGGACTCGAAGATCCTGCGCGGCGCGCCGTCGCAGCAGGGCGGGGTGATCGTGTATTCGCCCAAGAACACCTTCACGTCGTGGCTGACGTGGAAGCTGCCGGCGGGCGTCGCGCTGGGCGGCGGCATGCGCTACGCCGACACCTCGGCGCGCAGCAGCGTGACCACGGCCCCGACCAACAACCTGCTGGCGGCGCCGTCGTACTGGGTCGGCGACGCGATGGCCTCGTACGACATCTCGCGGAACTGGCAGGTGCAGCTCAACGTCTACAACCTGTTCGATCGCAAGTACATCCAGTCGCTGAACAACGGCGGCTCGCGCTACACGCCGGGCGCGACGCGCAACGCGCTGGTGTCGCTCAACGCGAAGTTCTGAGTGCGGTCGCCCCTGCGGGGGCGCCGTCGTTCCCCTCAA
>DASQCX010000180.1:0-1605 GCA_035634455.1 Burkholderiaceae bacterium | reverse complement strand
GAGGCCCAGCTGCGAGTCGAAGTCCGCATTGCCCACGTTCGCGGCGCCGCTGCTGCGGAACTTCGCGTCGGTCGCATAGCGCGCGCCGACGCCGACGCGGAACTTCGGGGCCACGCGGTACAGCGCGATGGCCTCGAGCGGCACGCGCGTGAAGCGCTGGTCGCCGTTGTCGGCGCTGGTGTTGTCGAAGTGGAAGCCGATCGTGCCCTGGAACGAGAACGGCGAGCCTGGCTGGCGGAACTCGACGCCGCCGTAGACGTAGACCAGGCCGCCGGCCGTGATGTCCTTGGAGTAGCCGTTGTTGAACTGGGCCGAGGACAGCGTGTCGCCGCCGCCGGTGAGCGCGATGCCCAGCAGCGGGTGGACGGGGGCTTCGTTGTCGAGGCCGGCGTGGGCCAGCGTGGGGGCGAGGGCGACGGCCGCCAGGGCCAGCGGGGCGATGAGGTGCTTCATGGGGGGTCTTCCGGATGCTTGGTGGTGTTGTCGGCGCCGAGTCCTCCCGGTGCGCCGTGCCGCGGAAAACGCTTGTGGGGTGCGTTCCGCCGCGGCCGGCGAATCTTAGCGAGCAGGTGTTGCACGCCTGTAAGCGCCGTCGCGGCGATCCCACACTCGCCGAGAGACGAAGTCCCGGCCTCCCGGGCCGGCTTCGCCGCTGGCGGACAATCGCGCCATGCCCGAGACCGACGTCGCCGCCCTGCTGGACACCCTTGGCGCCGCCGCGCGCGCCGCCGCCGCGCGCATGGCCGCGTCGCCGCGCGCGCAGCGCGACGCCGCCCTGCGCGCGCTCGCGGCGCGCCTGCGCGAGGCCGGCCCGGAGCTCGCGGCGGCCAACGCGCAGGATCTGCGCGCGGCCGCCGACAACGGCGTCGCCGGCCCGCTGCTCGACCGCCTGCGCCTGGATGCGCACGCCCTCGACACCGTCATCGCCGGCTGCCTGCAGCTGGCCGAGATGCCCGACCCGATCGGCGAGATCACCGGCGTCACCCAGCGCCCCAGCGGCATCCGCGTGGGCCGCATGCGCGTGCCGCTGGGCGTGTTCGGCATGATCTACGAGAGCCGGCCCAACGTCACGATCGAGGCGGCGTCGCTGGCCATCAAGAGCGGCAACGCGTGCATCCTGCGCGGCGGCTCGGAGGCGATCCGCTCCAACGTCGCGCTGTGGCGCTGCGTGCAGCGCGCGCTGGCCGACGCCGGACTGCCCGAGACCGCGGTGCAGCTCGTCGAGACCACCGACCGCGCCGCCGTCGGCCGCCTGATCGCGATGCCCGAGTTCGTCGACGTCGTCATCCCGCGCGGCGGCAAGGGGCTGATCGAGCGCGTGGCGCGCGAGGCGCGCGTGCCCGTCATCAAGCACCTGGACGGCAACTGCCACACCTACGTCGACGAGCGCGTCGACCTCGAGCTGACGGTGCGCGTGACCGACAACGCTAAGACGCAGAAGTACAGCCCCTGCAACGCCACCGAGTCGCTGGTGGTGCATGCCGCGCAGGCCGCCGCGTTCCTGCCGCGCATCGGCGCGGTGTTCGCGGCCAAGGGCGTCGAGATGCGCGGCGACGCGCGCGCCCTCGCGGCGCTCAAGGGCGTCGCCGGCGCGAAGCTGGTCCA
>DASQCX010000179.1:0-3756 GCA_035634455.1 Burkholderiaceae bacterium | reverse complement strand
CGATCGGGTGGTAGCGCGCCTGCAGGCGCTGCTGCACGTCGGTGCCGTGCGGTCCCTGGAGGACGACGTCGCGCGCCAGGAACACGAAGTAGGCGCACTCGGGCTGCGCGGTGATCCACTCGGTGGTGGCCTCGATCAGCGCCTCGACCACGGCGCGGCCGTCGCGCAGGCCCTCGATGCGGCTGGCGATCGCGCGGCTCTGGTCGTCGAGCGCGGCGAAGAACAGCGCCGCGACGACGCCTTCCTTGTTCTTGAAGTGGTGGTAGATCGTGCCCACGCTCTGGCCGCTGGCCTTGCGCAGGTCGTCGATCGTCGTCGCCTCGACGCCGTTGGCGTTGAACAGCGTCAGCGCGTGGCGCAGCACGCTGCGCCGGCTGGCGTGGCGCGCGTCGGGCAGGGCGTGCTCGAGCAGCCGGTCGGCGGCGGCCGCCTGCGGGGCCGAGAGGTTCTTGCGGGCCATGCCGGCATTTTATTTGAACAACGTTCTAGAAAAATGTTCTAGAATGTGATTTTGTTGTGTTCCGGCCGAATCGCGTGCCCGGGGCCCGCGACGAACCCTGTCGAACTCCGAGGACGCCTTGATCCAGACCCGATCCGCGCCGCGCTACGCCGCCATCAACGCCCTCGGCGTGCTGGACAACCCGAACCTGCCGGCCGATGGCGCGGCGGACGCGGTCGACCTCGACGGCCTGGGCTACGTCAGCGGCACCCGCGCCATCGACGCCCGCGCCCTGGCCGACGCGCGCAGCGCCGGGCTGTCGGCGGTCAACATCACGCTGGGCCATGTCGCCGGCAGCGGCGACGCCTTCGCCGAGACGGTGCGCGACATCACCGGCTGGAACGCCTTCATCGCCCGGCATGCGGCGACGCTGAGCCACGTGCGCTGCGTGTCCGACATCGCCGCCGCCTCCGCGGCCGGCCAGGTCGGCGTGATCTACGGCTTCCAGAACACCGAGATGCTGGGTTCGGAGCTCGATCGCGTGCGGCTGTTCGCCAAGATGGGCGTGCGCGTGATCCAGCTCACGTACAACGGCCGCAACGCGGTGGGCGACGGCGCCACGGTGCGCGACGACGCCGGCCTCACGCGCTTCGGCGCCGAGGTGGTCGAGCGGCTGCAGGACGAAGGGGTGCTGGTCGACCTCAGCCACAGCAGCGAGAAGACCTGCCTGGACGCGCTGGCCCTCGCGAAGCGCCCGCTGGCGATCACGCATTCGGCCTGCCGCGCGGTGGCCGACCATCCGCGCAACAAGTCCGACGCCGAGCTGCGCCTGCTGGCCGGGCGCGGCGGCGTCCTTGGCCTGTACTTCATGCCCTACCTGCGCCTCGCGGGCCAGCCGATGGCGGCCGACCTGATCGCGCACCTGGAGCACGCCATCGACGTCTGCGGCGAGGACCACGTCGGCCTCGGCACCGACGGCGGCACCACCCCGGTCGACGACATGACGGCCTGGCGCCGCAAGCTGGAGGACGAGATCGCCCAGCGCCGTGCGCTCGGCATCGGCGCGCCGGGCGAGACGGCCGACGTCGTCACCTTCCTGCCCGACCTGTGCGGCCCGACGCAGTTCCAGCGCCTGGCCGACCTGCTCGCCGCGCGCGGCCACGGCGCGGCGCGCATCGAGAAGATCCTGGGCGGCAACTTCCGCCGCCTGATGAGCGAGGCGTGGAGCCGCCGCCCGCACTGACGACCGACCGGGGGGACGCATGACCCGACACTGGCGCCGCGGCCTGGCCGCATTCGCATCGCTGATCCTGATCGCCGGCGGCTCGCCGGCGCTGGCGCACGACGACGACGTGCGCATCCACGGCGTGGCCGTCGGCACCCAGAAGCTGCGGGCGTTGCCCGGCGGCGCGACGCAGGCCGACTACGGCTTCAGCGAACGCGGCCGCGGTGACAGCATCCACGCGCGCTGGACGCTCGACGCGCACGGCCTGCCGGCCTCCTACGACGCCGAGGGCAACGACTACTGGAAGGTGCCGCTGGCGGAGCACTTCGAGGTCGCGTCGGGCCGCGCGAGCTGGAGGAACCGTGTCGAGTCGGGCTCGGCTGCGTGGACGGCGCCCGGCGCGTTCTACCTGCCGGCCAACGCGCCGCCCGAGTTCATGGGCGTGCTGGCGCGCGCCCTGCTCGAGGCGCCGGGCCGGCGGCTGAAGCTGCTGCCCGCCGGCGAGGCCTGGCTCGAGCGCGGCACGCGCGTCGCCGCGGGCGGCCATGCGCTGACGCTGTACCGCATCGGCGGCATCGAGTTCACGCCGGTGCCGGTGTGGCTGGACGAGCGGGGCGCCACCGCGGCCGTCATCGACGACTGGTTCGAGGTGCTGTCCGACCGCGCGAAGCCGCACCTGGCGAAGCTGCAGGCCGCGCAGGACGCCGCCGACCAGGCCTGGAGCGCGGACGTCGCGCGCCGCCTCGCGCACCGGCCCGCGGGCGCGCTGCTGATCCGCCACGCGCGCCTGTTCGACCCGCGCGACCTGGCCGTGCGCGAGGACATGCGCGTGCTGGTGCGTGCCGGCCGCGTCGTGCGCGTCGACCCCGACGACACCGGCGCCGTGCCGCCCGACACCGAGGTGATCGACGCCGCCGGCCGCTTCCTGATGCCGGGGCTGTGGGACGTGCACCAGCACTTCGCCGGCGTCGACGGCGCGTTCGACCTGGCCGCGGGCGTGACCAGCGCGCGCGACATGGCCAACGACAACGTGCCGCTGATGGCGCGCGTCGCGCGCTTCGACGCCGGCACCGAGCTCGGCCCGCGCGTGGTGCTGGCGGGCATCGTCGAGGGCACCGGCCCGCTTGCCGGCCCGACGCCGGTGCGCATCGAGAACCTGCGGCAGGCGCAGGCCGCGGTCGACTGGTACGCCGGCCACGGCTACGAGCAGATCAAGATCTACTCCTCGTTCCCGCCGACGCTGGTCGCGCCGATCGCCGACATGGCCCACGCGCGCGGCCTGCGCGTGAGCGGGCACGTGCCCGCGTTCATGCGCGCCCGCGAGTTCGTCGAGGCCGGCGCCGACGAGATCCAGCATCTGAACTTCATCGTGCTGAACTTCTTCCCTGACGTGAAGGACACGCGCAGCAAGGACCGCTACACGATCACGGCCGAGAAGCTGCAGGACCTCAAGCTCGATTCGCCCGAGTTCGCCGATTTCCTGCGCCTGCTGCAGCGCCGTCACACGGTGCTGGATCCGACGCTGTCGGTGTTCCAGGACCTGTACTCGGGAGCGTCCGGGCAGTGCGCGCGCAGCCTGTGTACCATCGTCGAGCGCTTTCCGCCCGTGACGCGGCGGCGCCTGCTGTCCGGCGCCGTGGCGGTGCCCGCGGGCAAGGAACAGGCTTATGCACAGGCGCTGCCCGCGCTGCAGCGCCTTCTGAAGACGCTGTACGACGGCGGCGTCACGCTGATGGCCGGCACCGACGCCTTCGCCGGCTACACGCTGCACAACGAGCTGGCGCTGTACGTGCAGGCCGGCATCCCGGCGCCCGAGGTGCTGCGCATGGCGACGCTGACGCCGGCGCAGGTGCTGGGCGTGGCGGGCCCGTCGCAGCGCGGCTTCATCGCGCCGGGCAAGCAGGCCGACATGATCCTGGTGGACGGCGACCCGACCCGGGACATCGCCGACCTGCGCCACGTCTGGCGCACGATCAAGGACGGCCGGGTCTACGATCCGGCGGCGATCGAGCAAGCGATGGGGATGAGCCGATGACGGACACGAAGATCGAACGATTCGCCGGCAGCGGCGTGCTGCCGGCCGGGCTGCCGT
>DASQCX010000178.1:0-1653 GCA_035634455.1 Burkholderiaceae bacterium | reverse complement strand
ATCGACACTCTGCGCGATCTCGGCGACGCCACGATGGCCGTGGCTCAGCATGCCGGACAGCCAGCGCGGATTGGTCAGCCGGCCGCGCACGATGCGGGCGATCTCCTCGGCCAGCCGCCGCGCCTTGGGAGCGGTCACCTGGCTGGTGTCGGGATGGTAGAGCTCAGGCTCGTTGCCCAGCAGGGCGGCGGCGGCGGCAAAGCCACCGGCGAAGTCGGCGACGCCGTCGCCGTCGAGCAGGTCGCGCTCGCGATCGTCCTGCGGATGCACCAGCGCATCGGCCGCCGATACCCGGCCGCGGAAATCGCTGCCGGCCTCACCAGACGTGTCCAGACTGCCGTAAGCGTGCGTCACTGCCGCCAAATAGGCTTCGCCCAGTTCTTCGCGTGTCTGCCAGGCGCCGTCGAGCGCGAGATCGCCGGCCTGCGCCCCGTAGCTGCCGGGAGCGCCGCCGAACACGCGCGCCAGGCTTTCGCCCGTGCGCCGCGCTTCAGCCAGCGGATTGTCGATACCCTCCTCGTCGAGCGCAGCGACGCGGCGCACGGCCATGTCGAACAGCGCGATCTGGTGCTCGAAGATGTCACGGAACAGGCCGGAGATCCTGAGCGTCACGTCGATGCGTGGCCGGTCGAGGGCGGCGAGCGGCATGACCTCGATGCCGGTCACGCGGTTGGAGCGCGGATCCCACACCGGCTTCACGCCGAGATAGGCCAACGCCTGGACGAGGTCATCGCCGCCGGTGCGCAGCGAGGCCGAAGCCCAGAGGTCGATCACCAGAGCGCGCGGATGCTCGCCATGGTCCTGCAGGTAGCGGCGCACGACCTCGTCGGCGGCGCGGGCGCCGATCGCGGCGGCGGTGCGCGTCGGAATGGCGCGTGGATCGATCGAGGTGAGGTTGCGGCCCGTCGGCAGCACATCGGACCGGCCGCGACTGGGCGCGCCGGCGGGGCCGGGTGCCACGCGCCGTCCGTCGAGCGCCGCCAGTAGTCCGCCGCGCTCGCCCTTCGCGCAAGCCTCGTCCGGTCCGCAGCCGAAGACGTGCAGCTTGTCACGGACCGCGAGATCTTTGATGTCGCAGAGCTGCGCGTCGAGCTTGGCGATGGCGTCGCGTGTCGGCTCGCCGCGCTCCAGCCCGCAGTCGGCGGCCAAGCCGTTGCTCCAGGCGCGTTCGACGATCTCGTCGCCCAAATGACGCAGGCGGCGCGCATCCAGGCCGTCGGCGGCGGCGTATTCCTCGATCAGCCCTTCCAGATCGGCCAACGGTCCGTTCAGGCCGGCCGCGCTGAGCGGCGGCGTGAGATGGCCGATGGTTACGGCAGCGAGCCGCCGCTTGGCTTGCGCCGCCTCGCCCGGATTATTGACGATGAACGGATAGATGACCGGGACCGGCCCCAGCACCTTCTCGGGCCAGCACTCGGCCGATAAAGCCAGCGCCTTGCCGGGCAGCCATTCCAGGGTGCCGTGCGTGCCGAGATGGATGAGCGCGTCGATCTTCTCGACCTCGCGCAGCCACGTGTAGACGGCGACGTAATCCGGATGCGGCTCTGCCGTCACGTCGTGATAGGCGCCGCCGCGATCGGGCTGCAACAGCACAATCATCTTGCCGCAGCAGAGATAGCGCGCCGTGCGGTCGAGCAGAGGCGCGATATCCGC
>DASQCX010000177.1:0-3742 GCA_035634455.1 Burkholderiaceae bacterium | reverse complement strand
ATCAGCGCTTCTGCTCGTCGCGCGTCTTCTTGACCATCTTGGTCTTGATGCGGTCGCGCTTGAGCGGGCTCAGGTAGTCGACGAACACCTTGCCCATCAGGTGATCCATCTCGTGCTGCACGCAGACGGCGGTCAGGCCCTCGGCGTCGAACTCGTAGGGTTGGCCGTCGCGGTCGAGCGCCTTCACGCGCACGCGGGCGTGGCGCTCCACCTTCTCGTAGACCTGCGGCACCGACAGGCAGCCCTCCTCGCCCAGCACCCAGTCGTCCGAGCTCTCGATCAGTTCGGGGTTGATGAGCACGCGCGGCTGGTCGTGCGTCTCGGAGGTGTCCATCACGATCAGGCGGACGTGGCGGTCGACCTGGGTCGCCGCCAGGCCGACGCCGTCGGAGGCGTACATGAGCTGGGTCATCTCGTCGGCGAGCGCGCGGATCTCGTCCGTGACCTCGGCGACGGGCTTGGCGACCGTATACAGGCGCGGATCAGGGTAACGAAGAATCTGGAGTTGGGACATGGAATGACTGTTCCTGGAAATCTGCCACGAAAATCGCCGCCAAATGCGGCCGGGACCCTTGCAACGCGGAGGCAGAATGTGTTGCGGCGCGACGTTCGGACTCAGGGTGAACGCCTATCTCCGTCGTAACGGAGTGTCCGATTCATTGCAACATCAGGGGTCTGCGGGCAGAATCTGCGGCAAATTTGGTAGTTACTTGACAGGCTGGATACTCCAGCCGATACCGGATTGTCGCAGCCTGCGCGGATTCCGTCTCACCTGCGTCCCAATTGCCAGCCCTGGCCCGGGAGTTTTCTGGACATGACCTTTCGATTCCGACGTTCCGACATCGCGCAGCCCGCTGCGGCCCTGAACTGCGCCGTGCTGGCGCTGGCCGTGCTGGCCGCCGCGCCCTCCGTGACGCAGGCCTACCCGATCACGCCGCAGCAGCGCGCGACGGCGCAGCAGGTCGCCTCCAAGGGCGTGCCGCTGTCGGAACTGGCTGCAAACGCGCCCGACTCGTATACGGTCAAGCGCGGCGATACGCTTTGGCACATTTCCGGCATGTTCCTCAAAAGCCCGTGGCGCTGGCCCGAGCTGTGGGGAATGAATCTCGACCAGATTCACAACCCGCACCTGATCTATCCCGGCCAGTTGCTCGTGCTCGAGAAAATCGACGGCATGGCGCGCCTGAAAATCGGCAACACGGTCGGCGGCGGCGACACCGTCAAACTGTCGCCCTCGATTCGCAGTGAATCGTCCGATTCGGGGGCGATCGCGGCGATCCCGATGAATCTGATCGGGCCGTTCCTGACGGACGCGATGATCTTCGACGCGAACGAGCTGGCCAAGGCGCCGCGCATCGTCGCGGGCGAGGAAGGCCACCTGATGCTCGGCAACGGCAACACCGCCTACGTGATGGGCGACCTGGGCAACACGCACAACTGGCAGATCTTCCGCGAACCGAAGGCGCTGGTCGACCCGGACACCAAGGAGGTGCTCGGCTATGAGGCGCGCTACGTCGGCACGGCCGAGCGCAAGCAGGACGGCGAGGCGCGCCCCGGCGCCCAGACCGGCGGCCTCAGCGTGCCCTCGACCTTCGTCATCACGGCCAACCGCGAAGACGCGCAGATCGGCGACCGCCTCGCCCCGGCCACGGTGCGCGACTTCGCCCCGTTCATGCCGCATCCGCCGGCCAACCAGGTCAACGGCAAGATCGTCTCGCTGTACGGCGACGCGCTGTCGGCGGGTTCCAACCAGATCGTGTCGCTCAACCGCGGCGCGCGCGACGGCCTCGAGCGCGGCACCGTGCTCGCGCTGTGGCACGACGGCGCGGTCACGCACGACCAGTCGCTCCAGCAGGGCAAGCTGATCAAGCTGCCCGACGAGCGCATCGGCATCGTGTTCGTGTTCCGCGTGTTCGACCGCATGGCCTACGGCCTGGTGCTCGACACGACGCAACCGACGCTGCCGGGCGACCGCGTCACGCAGCCCTGAGCGGCCACGGCGACCGCCGCCCCTGAACGACGTACCGAGCCTTCGGTTCGAACGCTTCGCGGTCGCCGCCGTCTCTTTCGCGCCGTCGCCACCCCGGACCACCGACTGCCCGGTGCGACCATGTTGCCCCGCGACGAACTCGCCGGCTGGCTGCGGCTGTCGACCACGCACGGCGTCGGGCGGGCCGCCGCGCGCAGGCTGCTGAAGGCTTTCGGCTCGCCCGAGCGCGTGCTGGGCGCCGGCGACGACGCGCTGCGGGCGCTCGTCGGTTCCGGCGCCGTCCGCGCCCTGCGCGACGACGAAGCGCGCCATCGGCAGCAACTCGCCGCCACGCAGCGCTGGCTGGACGCCGCCACGGGCGACGCGCCGCGCGACATCGTCGTCCTCGGCGACCCGCGCTACCCGCCGCTGCTGCTGCAGACCGCCGATCCGCCCTTGCTGCTGTTCACGCTCGGCCGCGTCGAACTGCTGGCGGCAGCGGGCGTCGCGATCGTGGGCAGCCGCGGCGCCACGCCGCAGGGCATGGACAACGCCCGCGCGTTCGCGCGCTTCTTCAGCGAGCAAGGGCTCACCGTCGTGTCGGGCCTGGCGATGGGGATCGACGGCGCCGCCCACGATGCCGCGCTGCGCGGCCCCGGCAGCACGGTCGCCTTCGTCGGCACCGGCCTGGATCGCGCGTATCCGGCCGAGCACGCCGAGCTGATGCAGCGCATCGCCGGCGCGGGCCTGGTGGCCAGCGAATACGCGCTCGGCACGCCCGCGCTGCAAGACAACTTCCCGCGCCGCAACCGCCTGATCGCCGGCATCACGCTCGGCACGCTCGTGGTCGAGGCCGCGCTGGAGTCCGGCTCGCTGATCACGGCGCGCCTGGCACTCGAGTGCGGGCGCGAGGTCTTCGCGATCCCGGGGTCCATCCATTCGCCGCAGTCGCGCGGCTGCCACCGCCTGATCCAGGAAGGCGCGAAGCTCGTGGAGACCGGCGAGGACGTCCTGCGCGAGCTGCGCCCGGGCGACGCGCCGCCACGCGCGCGCCTGTCGCCGCCGCAGCCGTCGCTGTTCGCGCACGCCGCCGCTCCGGACGACGGCGCAGACGCCGGTACGCCGGGCGACGCCAGCCTGCGCAGCGCGCTCGGCCACGACCCGGTCAGCTTCGACGTGCTGTCCGCCCGCACCGGCCTGCCGGCCGACCAGCTGGCGGCGCGGCTGCTCGAGCTGGAACTGGCGGGGGTGGTGCAACGGCTGCCCGGCGGGCTGCTGCAGCGTCGAGGACAGGCATGACGAGGGTGGCGTCGGCCGACATCCCGTCCGCCTAGCCTGCGATCGTCGCACGCATTCGGGCCCCGCGGAGCATCCGGGAAATGTAAATCCGGGCCTCGCAACGACGATTCCACAAAGGTCCAACAGCGGGTCTCCAGCAGCCCAACTCACGCTTGCCGCGAACAGTCGCTGCGGTATAGTGGGTTCATGTTTGACGTCCTTGTCTACCTGTACGAGAACTACTGGCGACCGGACGCCTGTCCCGATCACGACCAACTGTCGCGCAAGCTCACCGCGGTCGGGTTCGAGACGGACGAGATCCAGGAAGCACTGCACTGGCTGGACGGCCTGGCCGACACCTCGCAGGGCTACACGGGCACGCAGTCGGAAGGCGCCATCCGCCTGTATTCCGATCGCGAGATCGAATCCCTGGGCGAGACCTCGATCGGCTTCGTCACCTTCCTCGAATCGGCCGGCGTCCTGCCGCCGCCGATG
>DASQCX010000176.1:0-6856 GCA_035634455.1 Burkholderiaceae bacterium | reverse complement strand
CAACATGGACGACAACCCGTCCACCGTCTACGTGGCCCCGCTGGCCCAGGTCAAGGGCGCGGACACGCCGTGGCGCAAGATCGCCGACGTCGCCGACGGCCTGACCCAGTTCAAGCTGCACGGCGACACGCTGTACCTGCTGTCGCAGAAGGACGCGCCACGCTTTCGCCTGCTGTCGCTGCCGCTGGCCGACCCGGTGCTGGCCAAGGCCCGCGTCGTCCAGGCCGAGGGCGAGGGCGTGCTGACCGACGTGGAAGTCGCGCAGGACGGCCTGTACACCCGCACCCGCGACGGCGCGGTGTCGCACGTGCACCGCGTGTCGTTCGACGGCAGGCAGAGCCAGCCGGTGCCGCAGCCCTTCGAGGGCAACGTCAGCGCGCTGGTCACCGACGCGCACCAGCCGGGCGCGCTCTACAGCCTGCGCGGCTGGCTGCAGTCCACGCGCACGCTGGCCTACGACCCGGCCGGCAACCGCTCGGACGACACCGCGCTGAATCCGCCGTCGTCCGTAGACACCTCGGCCTTCGTGTCCGAGGAGGTGATGGCCACCGCGGACGACGGCACCCGCATCCCGCTGTCCATCCTGCACCGCAAGGACATGGCGGCCGACGCCAGCCACCCGACCATCCTGAGCGGCTACGGCAGCTACGGCGTGTCGTCGGAGCCGGGCTTCAACCCGGCCAACCTGGCGTGGCTGGAGCGCGGCGGCGTGCTGGCGATCGCCCACGTGCGCGGCGGCGGCGAGCTCGGCGAGGCCTGGCACATGGCCGGCTACAAGCTGACCAAGCTCAACACCATCCTCGACTTCATCGCCTGCGGCCAGTACCTGGTCGACCACCGCTACACGACGCCAACGCGCCTGGCCGGGCTGGGCGGCAGCGCCGGCGGCATCACGGTGGGCGGCGCGCTCACGCGGCGCCCCGAGCTGTTCGGCGTGATCCTCGACGTCGTGGGCATGTCCGACACGCTGCGCTTCGAGACCGAGCCCAACGGCCCGCCCAACGTCGTCGAGTTCGGCTCCACGCAGACCGAGGCGGGCTTCCACGGCCTGTACACGATGAGCGCCTACGCCCACGTGCGCGACGGCACGCCCTACCCCGCCGTCCTGTTCAGCACCGGCGCCAACGACCCGCGCGTCTCGCCATGGCAGATGGCCAAGATGGCCGCGCGCGTGCAGGCCGCGACCTCCGGCGGCAAGCCGGCGCTGCTGCGCATCGACTACGACGCCGGCCACGGCCTGGGCTCCAGCACCTCGCAGCGCGAGAACCTGATCGCCGACCAGTGGGCGTTCGCGCTGTGGCAGATGGGCGACGCGGCGTTCCAGCCGGCGGCGCACTGAGGCCGGAAGCCGGAAGACTGAAAGGCGGCCCGCGCGGCCGCCTTTTTCATTCCAGCCGCCGCGGCGACTCGATCAAGCCCGACGGCGCATGCGTCTGCGCGACCGTCGCCGCCACACGACCGTGACGGCCACGCAACGCGACCGTCGCGAGCTCCTCCCATCGGCACCCTGAGGCAAGGGATGGCGCCGCCGCGGCCGCTCCGGCATCATCGCTTCAGATACCCAAACGGGTATCCGTCGTCGACCGGCCGGGCCGACGCGAGCCGATTCACGGGGAGACGACGCGATGGCGCAGGACGACACCAGGGACTTCGAGCACGAGGAGATGATCCAGCTCTTCGAGCGGATCGTCGGCCAGATACTCCAGCTGCAGCGCAAGGTGGCATTGCTGAAGAGCTTCGGCGCGGAGCCGGAGCTGTGGCTTCGCAACGAGATCGCGCTGGACCTGCACCTGAACCTCGGAGTCCGCGTCAAGTGCGAGGCCGGCTACGAGGGGACCCGGCAGCGCCTCGACCTCCGGGTCGCCGGCGCCAGGCAGGTCTACCTCATCGAACTCAAGGTCGAGGATCGGAATTCGAAGGACATGGGCCCGCCGGTCAAGAAGGACGCCGTCAAGATCATGGGCTACATCCCCGAAGTGAAAACGCAGGACAAGCCCGTGGTGCGATGCCTTCTCGCGGTCGCGGTCACGAACAAGGGAGGCGCGAAGCTGTCGCAGGTGGCCACGTCGGACCTGGTGCCCAACCCGGGGCGCATCTGCCGCCAGCAGGGATCGATGACCGTGATGATCGTGGGACTGGAGCAGAGAAGGCCGCCCGTGAAAGGCACCGGGCCGCGTCAATGGGACGGCACGCCGGCGAGCATCAACAGGCGCTAGCCCAGCGCGTCGTTGACCTGCTCGTTGAACTCGGCCAGGCCCGTCGCCGCGTTCAGCTCGCGCGGCAGCGCGTCGCGCGCCGAGAACACGCCCAGCACGCGGCCGCCCTCGCCCACCACCGGCAGGTGGCGGAAGCCGCGCTCGATCATGATCAGCACGGCGTCGGCCACCTTCGTCCCGGGGCCGACGCAGCGCGGGTTGCGCGTCATGACCTGCGTCACCGGCGTGGCGTCGGCGTCCAGGCCCTTGGCCAGCACGCGCGTCATCAGGTCGCGCTCGGTGAGGATGCCCAGCATCGGGCCGGCGCCGTCGATGACGAGGACGCTGCCGCAGTTGGCGCGCGTCATCGCGCGCGCGGCGTCGCGCACGCTGGCCAGCGAGCCCAGGCTCAGGACGTCGCGGCGGGCCATGGATTGAAGCACGGTGCGTTCGGACATGGACGAGCTCCTTGCACGTGGCGTTCGAGGGCGGGCGGCCTCAGCGCAGGCCGGCGTTGATCTTGTCCAACTGCGCTGTGCCCGGACACAGCGCGTCGCGGCCCAGCGACTGCAGCGGCGCGGCGACGGTGTTGAGCGAGGCGTGCAGGTCGGTGGCGAGCGGGTCGAGGTACAGCAGGCCGGTGACGATCTCGCCCTGCGCCGCGTGCCGCTGCATGTAGGCGAGCGCGGCGTAGCGGTCGGTGGCGTCGTAGCCGGCGTGCAGCTTGCGCAGGCGCAGCACGCTGCCGTCGTGCTGCGGCACGTCGACCGCGTCGCCGGGCGCGTACGACGTGGTGATCTCCTCGCCGGGCGTCATGAAGTCGATGCGGCTGACCGCCTCGTTGTGCTGGCGCACGTAGTCGAAGCTCTTGGTCGAGCCGGCGTGGTTGTTGAACGTGACGCAGGGACTGATGACGTCGATGAAGGCCGCGCCGCCGTGCGCCATCGCGCCCTTGATCAGCGGCACCAGCTGCTCCTTGTCGCCCGAGAAGCTGCGCGCGACGTAGGTGGCGCCCAGCTGCAGCGCGATGCCCACCAGGTCGATCGGGTTGTCGGTGTTGAGCACGCCCTTCTTGCTCTTGGAGCCGCGGTCGGCGGTGGCCGAGAACTGGCCCTTGGTCAGGCCGTAGACGCCGTTGTTCTCGACGATGTAGGCCATGCGCACACCGCGCCGCAGCGCGTTGGCGAACTGGCCCAGGCCGATCGAGGCCGAGTCGCCGTCGCCCGAGATGCCCAGGTACAGCAGCTCGCGGTTGGCCAGGTTCGCGCCGGTCAGCACCGATGGCATGCGGCCGTGCACGGTGTTGAAGCCGTGCGAGGCGCCCAGGAAGTAGTCGGGCGTCTTGGAGCTGCAGCCGATGCCCGACAGCTTGGCCACGCGGTGCGGCTCGATGTCGAGCTCCCAGCAGGCCTGCACGATGGCCGCGGAGATCGAGTCGTGCCCGCAGCCCGCGCACAGCGTGGAGACGCGGCCCTCGTAGTCGCGCCGCGTGTAGCCGACCTTGTTCTCGTGCAGCGTCGGGTGGCGCAGCAGCGGCTTGGCGATGTAGGTCATTTGGCCATCTCCTGGCCGCGCGTCACCGCGCGCGGCAGGCTGTTGCGGATCGCGCCGGCGATGAAGCGCGCGTTGATCGGCGTGCCGTCGTAGTGCAGCACGCGCACAAGGCGCGCGGGGTCGACGTCGAGCTCGTTGACCAGCATCGAGTGCATCTGGGCGTCGCGGTTCTGCTCGACGACGAAGACCTTGTCATGCGCGGCGATGAAGTCGCGCACGGCCTGCGGGAACGGGAACGCGCGCAGGCGCAGCGCGTCGATGTGGATGTGCTCGGACTCCAGCACGTCCAGCGCCTCGGCCATCGCGGGACTGGTCGAACCGAAGTAGATGGCGCCGACGCGCGTGGACCTGGGCGCGGGGCGCAGCACAGGCTGCGGCACCAGCGACGCGGCGCTGCGGAACTTGCGCTGCAGCCGCTCCATGTTGTAGACGTAGTCGGGGCCCTTCTCCGAGTAGCGCGCGTACGGGTCGCGCGTCGTGCCGCGCGTGAAGAACGCACCCTTGCTCGGATGCGTGCCAGGCAGCGTGCGCCAGGGGATGCCGTCGCCGTCGACGTCCTTGTAGCGGCCGAAGTTCGCGCCGGCCTCCAGCTCCTGCGCCGTCATCACCTTGCCGCGGTCGTACTCACGCGCCTCGTCCCATTCGAACGGACGGCTCAGGCGCTGGTTCATGCCGATGTCCAGGTCGGTCATCACGAACACCGGCGTCTGCAGCCGGTCGGCGAGGTCGAGCGCCGCCGCGGCGTGCTCGAAGCACTCGTGCGGATCCTCGGGGAACAGCAGCACGTGCTTGGTGTCGCCGTGCGACGCATAGGCGCAGGCCAGCAGGTCGGACTGCTGCGTGCGCGTGGGCATGCCGGTGGACGGGCCGCCGCGCTGGACGTCGATGATGGTGACCGGAATCTCCGCGAAGTACGCGAGCCCGATGAACTCCTGCATCAGCGAGATGCCCGGCCCCGACGTCGCCGTGAACGCGCGCGCCCCGTTCCAGCCCGCGCCCACCCCGATGCCGATCGAGGCGAGCTCGTCCTCGGCCTGCACGATCGCGAAGCGGTGCTGGCCGGTCTCGGGGTCGACGCGGAACTTGTCGCAGTACTTCTGGAACGCCTCGGGGATCGACGACGACGGCGTGATCGGATACCACGCCGCCACCGTCGCGCCGCCGTAGACGCAGCCCAGCGCGATCGCCGAGTTGCCGTCGACGAAGATGCTGTCGCCCACGCGGTCGGCGCGCCTGACGCGGATGCCCAGCGGATGCGGCAGGTTCCGCACGACGTGGTCGCGGCCCAGGTGCAGCGCGCGGATGTTGGAGTCGAGCAGGCGCTCCTTGCCCCTGTACTGCTCGGCGAAGAGTTTCTCGAACACCGCGGGCTCCATGTCCAGCAGCGCCGACAGCGCGCCCACGTAGATGATGTTCTTGAACAGCTGGCGCTGGCGCGCGTCCTGGTAGGCGGCGTTGGCGATCTCGGTCAGCGGGATCGCGATCACCTGCACGTCGTCGCGGAAGCGCGCCGGCGGCAGCGGGCGCGTGCTGTCGTAGAACAAGTAGCCGCCGGACTCGATCTCGGCGACGTCCGCGTCCCAGGTCTGCGGGTTCATCGCCACCATCATGTCGACGCCACCGCGCCGGCCCGACCAGCCGGCCTCGCAGACGCGCGCCTCGTACCAGGTGGGCAGCCCCTGGATGTTGCTCGGGAAGATGTTGCGCGGGCTGACGGGCACGCCCATGCGCAGCACCGCCTTGGCGAACAGCTCGTTGGCCGAGGCCGAGCCCGAGCCGTTCACGTTGGCGAACTTGATGACGAAGTCGTTGACGGCATGGATGCGCTTCATGCTGCCTCCGCGTTCGCGCGCGCGTCGCGGGCGCGCGGCCCGGCCTGCGTCATGTCGAGCAGGAACTTCTGCATGTCCCAGGCGCCGGTCGGGCAGCGCTCGGCGCACAGGCCGCAGTGCAGGCAGACGTCCTCGTCCTTGACCATCACGCGGCCGGTCTTGAGCTCCTGCGACACGTACAGGTCCTGCGCGAGGTCGAGCGCCGGCGCCTTCAGCCGCGTGCGCAGGTCGGCCTCGTCGCCCGCGCCGGTGAAGGTGATGCAGTCCATCGGGCAGATGTCGACGCAGGCGTCGCACTCGATGCAGGTGTCGCGGTTGAACACGGTCTGCACGTCGCAGTTCAGGCAGCGCTCGACCTCCTTGAACGCGGTGGCGGCATCGAAGCCGAGCTCGACCTCGACGCGGATGTCGGCCAGCGCGCGCTCGGCGGCGGCCCAGGGCACCTTGAAGCGCGCGTCCAGCGAGACGTCGTTGCGGTAGCTCCATTCGTGGATGCCCATCTTCTGCGACATCAGCGTCGACGTCGGCGGCGGCCGCTGCCGCACGTCCTCGCCGTGGAGCAGGCGGTCGATCGACACCGCGGCCTCGTGGCCGTGCGCCACCGCGGAGATGATGTTCTTGGGCCCGAACGCCGCGTCGCCGCCGAAGAACACCCGCGGCAGCGAGGACTGGAAGGTGCGCGGGTCGATCGCCGGCAGGCCGTGGCGATCGAAGGCGATGCCGCAGTCGGGCTCGATCCACGGGAAGGCGTTCTCCTGGCCGACGGCCACCAGCACGGTGTCGCAGGGCACGAGCACGTCGGGCTCGCCGGTGGGCACGAGCTGGCGCCGGCCCTGCGCGTCGACCCTTGCGACCACCTTCTCGAAGGTCATGCCGGCGAGCTTGCCCTCCGCGTGCTCGAAGCTCTTGGGCACGTGCAGGTCGAGGATGGGGATGCCTTCGTGCATCGCGTCCTCCTTCTCCCACGGCGAGGCCTTCATCTCGGCGAAGCCGCTGCGCACGATCACCGTCACCTCGCGGCCGCCGAGGCGGCGCGCGGAGCGGCAGCAGTCCATCGCGGTGTTGCCGCCGCCCAGAACGATCACGCGCTCGCCGACGCTGGTGACGTGGCCGAACGAGACCGACGCCAGCCAGTCGATGCCGATGTGGATGTTCTCCGCGGCCTCGCGCCGGCCCGGCAGGTCGAGGTCGCGCCCGCGCGGCGCGCCGCAGCCGACGAAGACGGCGTCGTAGCCTTGCTGCAGCAGCGCCTTCATCGAGTCGATGCGACGGCCC
>DASQCX010000175.1:0-3280 GCA_035634455.1 Burkholderiaceae bacterium | reverse complement strand
CCCGCGAATACGCAACAAAATTGCGCTGGATGTGTTTCGACCGGCGTGGGATGCGAAATTGTCAGCGATTGGCGCAATTTGAAGCGGAGCGGACGCGACATCCGCCGCGCCACGCCATGGGGCGCCGCGTGCACCGCGAGTGGGCGTCGCCGTCGAGCGCGCGCGACAAGCGTCAGGCGACGCGCCGTCCCTGCGCCCAGACCTCGCGCACCACCGGCTGCCCGTCGACCTCGCGCACCCGCACGAGGTCGGCGCGCAGGCCGTTGGCGATCTCGCCGCGGTCGTCGAAGCCACAGGCGCGCGCCGGCGTGCGGCTGACGACGTTGACGGCCTCGCTGGCGGAGAAGCCGGCCTCGCGCTTCAGGATCCACGCGGCCAGCAGCAGGCTGGCGGGCACGTAGTCGGAGGACAGCGCGTCCAGCACGCCTTCGCGCGCCAGTTCCAGCGCAGCCACGTTGCCCGAGTGCGAGCCGCCGCGCACGACGTTGGGCGCGCCGGCGATGGTCGCGAGCCCGCTCGCGCGCGCGTGGCGCGCGGCCGCGAGGCTGGTGGGGAACTCGCTCATCGCCGCGCCGAGCGCGAGCGCCTCGTCGACGTGCGCCACGGTGGTGTCGTCGTGCGTGGCCAGCGCGACGCGGTGCGCGCGCGCGAAGTCGGCGAACCAGCGCCGATTCGGTTCCGCGTGCCTGGCCTGGCGCTCGGGCGCGGCCTGCATCTCGGCGGCGAACTTCTCGTTGCTCCAGCCCTTCTTGCCGGTGTAGTAGACGCGGGCGTGCTCGACGTCCGTCCACTGGCGCTGGCCGGGCGTGTGGTCCATCAGCGAGATCAGTCGCAGCCGGCGATGCTGGCGGAACGGCTCGAACAGCTCCAGCGCGTTCGGCGCGGGCAGCTCGGCGCGCACGTGGATGTGGTGGTCGACGCGCAGCGAGCCGGCCTCGTCCAGGCGGTCGAGCACGCGCAGCAGCTCGCTCTGGTCGCGCGAGCGGAAGCCCTCGTCGTACGGGTCGCCGACGCCGATCGCGTCCAGCACGGTGGTGATGCCCGCGGCCGCGACCTCGCCGTCGTGCGCCTGCACGGCGGCCTGCATCGGGAACGTCACCTTGGGGCGCGGCATCACGTGGCGCTCGAGGTTGTCGGTGTGCACCTCCACCAGGCCGGGCAGCAGGAAGTCGCCCTGCAGGTCCTGCGCGGACGGCAGCCCGGTCGGGCCGCTGGCGACCGCGGCGATGCGGCCGTCGCGCACCACGACGTGGCCGTGGATCGTCTCGTGGCCGAGCACGACGCGGGCGTTGCTGAGGACGACATCGTTCATGGCGTTTTCCGTTCAACCGAGTTCGACGCAGCGGTCCGCGACGGCGTCGCGCACCTCCTCGTCATGGAAGATGCCCACGACGGCCGCGCCCTGCGCCTTGGCCTCGTGGACGAGGTCGACGACGACGCGCCGGTTGGCCGCGTCCAGCGAGGCGGTGGGTTCGTCCAGCAGCAGCAGGCGCGCCGGCTGCACGAAGCCGCGCGCGATGTTGACGCGCTGCTGCTCGCCGCCGGAGAACGTGGCCGGCGGCAGGTCCCACAACGCCGGCGGCAGGTTCAGGCGCGCGAACAGGCCGCGGGCGACCTCGCGCGCCGCGTCCAGGCGCGCCTCGTGCGCGGCGTCGTCGAGGTCGTCCGACGCGGGTGCGGGATCGGCGTCGACCAGGCGTTGCGCGACGACGTCCAGCGCCGGCACGCGCGGCGCGGCGCGCAGGAACTGGCTCACGTAGGCGATGTCGCGGCGGCGCAGGGCCAGCATGCGCTGCGGCGTGGCGGCGGCGATGTCGACGAGGCCGTCGGACGATTCGAAGCGCAGCGCGCCGGCGTCGGCGCCGTAGCTGCCGAACAGGCACTTCATCAGCGTCGACTTGCCGCGGCCCGATGCGCCGACCAGCGCGACGCATTCGCCGGCGTGGACGTCCAGCGCGGTGTCCTGCAGCACCTGCAGGCGCGCGCCGCCGCGCAGGTGCAAGGTGAAGTGCTTGGCGAGGCCGCGCACGGACAGTCGCGGCGTGGAGGCGTCGTTCATGGCATCACCACCGAGGAGACCAGCAGTTGCGTGTAGGGATGTTGCGGGTCGTCGAACACGCGGTCGGTGAGGCCCTGCTCGACGATCCGGCCGTGGCGCATCACCAGCGTGCGCTGCGCGAGCAGGCGCGCGACGCCGAGGTCGTGCGTGACGATCAGCGCGCACAGGTGCATGCGCGTCGTCAGCGTGCGGATCAGGTCCAGCAGGCGCGCCTGCACGGAGACGTCCAGGCCCGAGGTCGGCTCGTCCAGCAGCACCAGCCGCGGCCGCGTGACCAGGTTGCGCGCGATCTGCAGGCGCTGGCGCATGCCGCCGGAGAACGCTCGCGGCGAGTCGTCGATGCGCGCGGTGTCGAGCTCCACGCGCTCCATCCAGCGCTGCGCGTCGGCGCGCAGCCGGCCGTAGTGACGCTCGCCCTGGCCCATGAGGCGCTCGCCGATGTTGGCGCCGGCGCTGACGTCCAGCCGCAGGCCGTCGCTCGCGTTCTGCTCGACGAAGCCCCACTCGGTGCGCGCGAGCACGCGCTGCTGGCGCTCGGTGAGCGCGTGCACGTCGAGCCAGCGGTCGCCGGCGTCGCGGTAGTGCACCTGGCCGCGCGTCGGCGCGATGCGGCCGGCGATGCAGTTGAGCAGCGTCGACTTGCCCGAGCCCGATTCGCCGACGATGGCGACGACCTCGCCGGGCCAGAGATCGAGCTCGGCGTCGCGTACGGCATGGCGCTCGTCGCGCGCGGCGGCGAAGCGATGCGAGAGGCCGCGCACGCGCAGCAGCGGTTCCATGGCCTCAGTCATGGCGATGTCCCTGGTCGACGCGATCGGCGCACCAGTCGGTGTCCGAGCAGCTCCAGCGCACGCGGCCGTCGGCGTCGGCGATCTCGTCGAGGAAGCTCGCCGTGTCGCCGCAGCGCTCGCAGGCGTGGCCGTGCGGCTCGATGCGGAACGGGTGATCCTCGAAGTCCAGGCTGCGCACGTCGGTGTACGGCGGGATCGCGTACAGCCGCTTCTCGCGCCCCGCGCCGAACAGCTGCAGCGCCGGGCTCATGTGCATCTTCGGGTTGTCGAACGCGGGGATCGGGGACGGCGACATCACGTAGCGCCCGTCGACCTTCACGGGGTAGTCGTAGCTCGTCTCGACGCGTCCCCACTGCGCCAGGTCCTCGTACAGCTTGACGTTCATCAGCCCGTATTCCTCGGCCGCGTGCAGGCGAGTCGTCTCGGCGCG
>DASQCX010000174.1:0-1855 GCA_035634455.1 Burkholderiaceae bacterium | reverse complement strand
CGCCGATCATCAGCGTGCTCGCGCCCCAGGCGAGATTCCAGGCCGCGCGCAGGTACGGTGCGTTGCCCTGCAGGCGCGTCAGGCCCGACGTCGGCTGTCCCAGCTTCATGAACGCCAGCGCGCCGCGCGTCGACCGGTAGGCGCCGGCCTCGAGATAGAGGTGCTCGTCGAGGAACGCGTAGGCCGTGAGCCCGGACGTGTTGCCGCCCACGCCGTAACCGGGGTATGGCGTGGCGCCGTCGATGAACTGGCTGCTCGACGGGCTGGGTACCGGCACGTACTGCATCCAGGCGGCCGCGGTGTTCCAGGGATCCGAGACCGACGGATTGTTGTTCGCGCTGACGCCGAACACCAGGTCGTGCGCCGCGCCGACGACATGGTCGGCATAGCGCAGGTCCATGTTGTCGGCCGCGGCGTGCCCGTGGTACTTCCCCGACGCGTCGAGGTTCGCGTACGGATCGTAGGTGTACTGGAGGAAGGCGCCGAGGTTGTCGGTGATGCGCCCGCCCGCGAACACGCTGGCCGCCGCGAAGATGAGCTTGCCGTTCTTCGAGAAATCCGCGGACGGATCGTCGCTCTTGCCGGTGTCGCGCACGGACGAGACGCTGGCCACCGCCATCATCGCCAGCGGGATCTCCGTGCGGTTGCCGATGGTGTAGCCCGTCAGCTTGAACATGCGGCCGTAGGGCGTGAGCTCCGGGTACTGGCCTCCGGCATGGCAGGCCTGGCAGTTCTGCCCGGTCTGGCGGTTGAAGACCGGGATGGCGGACGCCGGTGCCGCCCAGGTCGCGGCCACGCAGGCCAGCATCAACGCGATGCGGCGCCGGCGCCCGAAGACGAGTCGGGCCGTCATTCGTACGAGCAGATCGAGCATGGCGCATCTCCGTCGATTCGTTGGCTCATTCAAGCCGCGTCGGGACAGCGGGGCCTTGACGTGCCTCAATCGGCCGAGTCGAACAGGCTTGCCGCAACCTGAATCCGGCGCAGCGCCAAGGCGCCTACCGCGGGCCGCCGCCGGCCGCGCTGCGACGGTTCGCTGCCGTCGACGGGAACGAGGATCCGTGAATACATGGCTGCGCTCCGATGCCGATCCGCGCTGCGCGAGGATCGCGCTCGCGCACGGCCGGTCCATCATGGCGGGCGTGGCGCCGGCGCCCTTGCGCCGGGCGCAAGCCGGTGCGGCGTCTGCCGGCGCCCGCAGCCCCGCGACGCGTCAGGCCGGCGGCTTGCCGGTTCCGAGCCGGCCGTCGGCGCGTGCCGACAGATACGCATAGAGGTCGGCCACATGCCCGACCACCGCGGGGTCGTTCGACCAGGCCGGCATCTCGAGGATCTGCGTTCCGCCCAGCGGCGTCTTGCGCAGGTACAGCCTCGGAATGGCCCCTTCTCCTTCGTCCTCGGCGATCGCCTTGCTCCAGTCGTAGCGCGTCAGCACGAGGTTGGCGAATCGCCGCGGCCCCATCTGCGCGACGCGATCGAGCAGGTCGGGCATCGGCGCCTGGCCGGCGGCGTCCTTCCCGTGGCAGCCGGCGCAGCGCTGGTTGTAGAGGCGCCAGCCGTCTTGGGCGGAACCCTGCGGCGTCGATTCGCGGGCCAGTCGCTCGGCCGGCGCCGCATTCTCGACCCGCACGGCGCAGGCCCCGAGCAGCGCCGCGAGGGACGCGAGGCAGGCAACGGATCGAAGAGTCGTCATGATCTGTCCCGGCTGTCTGAATGCGCTGATTGTGGGAAGCCGGGCCCCCTGCGCATTGACGTGGCGCATGCCGGCGCGCGCAAGTTCACGCCCCCCGCGATCGCGAATCGCGGCCCGCATCGGTGGATTGAGGGCGCGCAATCGCCGGTCGCGGCCGGGCGG
>DASQCX010000173.1:0-8014 GCA_035634455.1 Burkholderiaceae bacterium | reverse complement strand
TGCTCTATCGCACCTATCACGGCAGCGCGATGAGCCCCGTGGTGCAGGCCGCCAGCGAGGCCGCCTGGCGCGACGAGGCGCACGTCGTCGAGAACCGCGCGCAGTACCGCCGCAAGTTCGCCCAGGTCACGCCGATGCTGGCGGGCCGGCTCGACGTGCGCCTGCCGGATGCCGGCTTCTACCTCTGGGCCGGCATACCGTCGCATTTGTGCGGCGGCGACGACGTCGCGTTCGCGCTCGGCCTGCTGGCTCAATACAATGTGACGGTGCTGCCGGGCAGCCTGCTCGCCCGCCCCTCGCAGGGCGTCAATCCCGGCGCCGGCCGCGTCCGCCTGGCGCTGGTGGCCGAGACCGCCGAATGCGTCGAGGCCGCCGAACGCATCCTCGCCTACATCCAAGACATCTCATGAGCTCCAGCCTGCAATCCATCATCGACGCCGCGTGGGAAGACCGCGCCAAGTTCTCGCCCGCCGATGCGCCGGCCGACGTCCGCGCCGCCGTCTCGTCGGTCATCGAGGACCTGAACGCCGGCCGCGTGCGCGTGGCCACGCGCGAGGGCGTGGGCCAGTGGACGGTGCACCAGTGGGTCAAGAAGGCCGTGCTGCTGTCGTTCCGCCTGAACGACAACAAGCCGATGCACGCCGGCGCGCTGCAGTACTTCGACAAGGTGGAGCCGAAGTTCGCCCATCTCGACGAGGCCGAATTGCGCGCCACCGGCGTGCGCATCGTGCCGCCGGCGGTCGCCCGCCACGGCAGCTTCATCGGCCGCAACGCGGTGCTGATGCCGTCGTACGTCAACATCGGCGCCTATGTCGACGAGGGCACGATGGTCGACACCTGGGCCACCGTCGGCTCGTGCGCGCAGATCGGCAAGAACGTGCACCTGTCGGGCGGCGTGGGCATCGGCGGCGTGCTGGAGCCGCTGCAGGCCAACCCGACCATCATCGAGGACAACTGCTTCATCGGCGCGCGCTCGGAGGTCGTCGAGGGCGTGATCGTCGAGGAAGGCTCCGTCATCTCGATGGGCGTCTACATCTCGCAGAGCACCAAGATCTACGACCGCGCCACGGGCGAGGTCACCTACGGCCGCGTGCCGGCCGGCTCGGTGGTGGTCAGCGGCTCGCTGCCGGCGGCCGACGGCTCGCACAGCCTCTACTGCGCCGTGATCGTGAAGCGCGTCACGGCCGAGACGCGCGCCAAGACCAGCATCAACGAGCTTCTGCGCGCCTGAGGCCGATACTCGACGACTTGCGGCCGCGACCGGCGCGCCGCCCTTGAACCCCGCGCCTGACCCAGGCGCCAGCAGGAGACGCTCGATGGACGGCGGAAACATGGAACGCGTGCTGCATCTGATGGCCGACAAGGGCGCATCGGATGTCTACCTGACGGCCAACTCGCCGATCCAGCTCAAGATCAACGGCCAGCTGGTGCCGGTGTCGGACCAGGTGCTCACGCCCGGCCAGCCGCGCGCGCTGCTGGCGGAGCTGCTGACGCCGGTTCAGCTGGAGGAGCTCGACCAGACCGGCGAGCTCAACCTGGGCATCGGCATCCGCGCGGTGGGCAGCTTCCGCCTGTCGGCGTTCAAGCAGCGCGCGTCGATCGCGGCCGTGATCCGCTGCATCCCGCACAAGATCCCGACGATGGACACGCTGAACCTGCCGCCGGTGCTGGCGTCGCTGGCGCTGGAGCGGCGCGGCCTCGTGCTGGTGGTCGGCGCCACGGGCAACGGCAAGAGCACGACGCTGGCGTCGATGATCGAGTGGCGCAACACGCAGCTGTCGGGCCACATCCTCACCATCGAGGAGCCGATCGAGTTCCTGTTCTCGAACAAGCGCTCGATCATCAACCAGCGCGAGGTGGGCCGCGACACCGCGTCGCTGCACATCGCGCTGAAGAACGCGCTGCGCCAGGCGCCCGACTGCATCCTGATCGGCGAGATCCGCGACCGCGAGACGATGTCGATGGCGATCTCGTACGCGCTGTCCGGCCACCTGGTGCTGGCCACGCTGCACGCCAACAACAGCTCGCATACGCTGGGTCGTATCCTGTCGTTCTACACGCCGGAAGCGCGCCCCGCGCTGCTGGGCGACCTGGCCGCGGCGCTCAAGGCCATCGTGTCGCAGCGCCTGCTGCGCTCGACGGCCGGCGGCCGCGTGCCGGCGGTCGAGGTGCTGCTCAACAGCCGCTTCATCTCCGAGCTGATCGAGAACGGCGACATCCAGGGCGTGCGCGAGGCGATGGACAAGTCGCTGGCCGAGGGCTCGCAGATGTTCGAGGCCGACATCGCCCGCCTCATCAGCACGGGCCAGGTGACGCAGGAAGAAGGCCTGCTGGGCGCCGACTCGCCGACCAACCTGCTGTGGCGCCTGCAGAACGAGATGACGCCGGTGTCGCGCGTGCAGCCCGCCAAGGTCGAGTCCGACGCGCCCTCGTTCACCGAGATCACGCTGGACGTGCTGCCCGACGAGCCCGCGCCGCGCCAGCGCCTGGCCAACATCGGCCTGGACATGCCGCGCTCCAGGCACAACTGAAGGCCGCCCGCTCGCCGATGGACGCCACGCTGCCCCTGCTCGAACAACTGATCGCCCGCGCCTCCGTCACGCCGGACGACGCGGGCTGCCAGGCGTTGATCGCGCAGCGGCTGCAGGCCATCGGCTTTGCCTGCGAGCACCTGCCCTTCGGCCCGGCCGGCGGCATCGTCAGCAACCTGTGGGCCGTGCGCGCCGGCGCGCGGCCGGGCCCGACGCTGGTGCTTGCCGGCCACACGGACGTGGTGCCCACCGGCCCGCACGACCAGTGGCGCAGCGCGCCCTTCGTGCCGACCTATCGCGAAGGCAGGCTCTACGGCCGCGGCACGGCCGACATGAAGACCTCGCTGGCCGCGATGGTCGTCGCCGCCGAGGAGTTCGTCGCCGCGCATCCCGGCCACGCCGGACGCATCGCCTTCCTGCTCACGAGCGACGAGGAAGGCCCGTCGGTGGACGGCACGGTGCGCGTCGTCGACACGCTCGAGGCGCGCGGCGAGAAGCTGGACTGCTGCATCGTCGGCGAGCCCACCTGCGTCGAGCGGCTGGGCGACATGATCAAGAACGGCCGCCGCGGCAGCCTGTCGGCGCGGCTGACCGTCGTCGGCGTGCAGGGCCACGTCGCCTACCCGCACCTGGCGCGCAACCCGATCCACGCCGTCGCGCCCGCCATCGCCGAACTGGCGGCCACGCGCTGGGACGAGGGCAACGACCACTTCCCGCCCACCAGCTTCCAGATTTCCAACATCCGTTCGGGCACCGGCGCCACCAACGTCATCCCGGGCGAGGCGGTGATCGACCTCAACTTCCGCTTCTCGACCGAATCGACGCCCGACCAGCTGAAGGCGCGCGTCGCCGGGATCCTGCAGCGCCACGGCGTCGAGCACCGCATCGCCTGGACGCTGGGCGGCTCGCCCTTCCTCACGCGGCCCGGCACGCTCAGCGAGGCGCTGGTGCAGGCCATCGCCGACGAGACCGGCGGCGTCCGGGCCGAGCTGTCGACCACCGGCGGCACGTCCGACGGCCGCTTCATCTCGCGCATCTGCCCGCAGGTCGTGGAGTTCGGGCCCGTCAACGCCACGATCCACAAGATCGACGAGCACGTGGCCGTGGCCGACGTGCCGCGCCTGAAGGACATCTACCGCCGCACGATGGAGAATCTCCTGGCGGCGAACCCATCATGACCCTGATCGACTACCTGCACCGGGCCGGCGCCCGCCTCGACGAGGCGGGCGTTTCGTTTGGGCACGGCACCACCAACGCGTTCGACGAGGCCGCCTGGCTGGTGCTTTGGAAGCTCGGCCTGCCGCTGGACGACCTCGACGGCGTCGCCGATCGCGCGCTCACCGCCGGCGAAATCGCCACGCTCGACGCCTTCGTCGGCGAGCGAATCGCCACCCGCCGCCCCGCGGCCTACCTTACCGGCGAGGCCTGGCTGCAGGGCGTGCCGTTCGCGGTCGACGAGCGCGTGATCGTGCCGCGCTCGCTGATCGCCGAGGTGCTGGCCGAGGGCGTGATCGACGCCTGGATGCCTCCGGACACGGCGCGCGTGCTCGACCTGTGCACCGGCAACGGCAGCCTCGCGGTGCTGGCCGCGATGGCCTGGCCGGACGTCGCCGTCGACGCCGCCGACCTGTCGGCCGACGCGCTCGCGGTCGCCGCGTCGAACGTGAAGCGCCACGCGCTGGCCGATCGCATCGCGCTGCACCAGGGCGACGGCCTCGCCGCGCTGCCCGCCGGCCGCCGCTACGACCTGATCCTGTGCAACCCGCCCTACGTCAACCAGGCGTCCATGGATGCCCTGCCCGCCGAGTACAAGGCCGAGCCCGAGCTGGCGCTGGCCGGCGGCGCCGACGGCATGGACTTCGTCCGCGCGCTGTTCGCCGCCGCCCCCGCCCGCATGACCGAGGACGCGGTGCTCGTGCTCGAGATCGGCAACGAGCGCGAATTCTTCGAGGCCGCCTTCCCCGGCCTCGAGGTCGTCTGGCTGCCCACGCAACTGCATGACGACGCCGTCCTCCTGGCCACGCGCGCCATGCTGGAGGACGGCCTCGCGCCGGCCTTGAACGCTTTCTGAACCATGATCACGCTACGCAACCTGCAGCTGCGCCGGGGGACGAAGATCGTCCTCGACGGCGTCAACGTCACCGTCAACCCGGGCGAGAAGGTGGGCCTGGTCGGGCGCAACGGCGCCGGCAAGTCCAGCCTGTTCGCGCTGCTGGCCGGGCGCCTGCAGGCCGACCAGGGCGACTTCGAGATCCCCGCGCGCTGGCGCCTGGGCGAGGTCGCGCAGCACATGCCCGAGACCGAGGACTCGGCCACCGACTTCGTGCTCGAAGGCGACATCCCGCTGATGGAGGCGCAGCGCGAGCTCGCCGCCGCAGAGGACGCCGAGGACGGCGAGGCGATGGCCCACGCCCACATGAAGATCGGCGAGGCCGGCGGCTTCGACGCCCGCGCCCGCGCGCAGGCCCTGCTGATGGGCCTGGGCTTCAAGACCGAGCAGGTGGAGGCGCCCGTCAACAGCTTCTCCGGCGGCTGGCGCATGCGCCTGCAGCTGGCCCGCGCGCTGATGTGCCCCGCCGACCTGCTGCTGCTCGACGAGCCGACGAACCACCTGGACCTCGACGCCCTGGTCTGGCTCGAATCGTGGCTGCAGCGCTTCGACGGCACGATCGTCATGATCAGCCACGACCGCGAGTTCCTCGACGCCATCACCGACGTCACCGTGCACCTCGACGAGGGCACGCTGACGCGCTACGGCGGCAACTACTCGACCTTCGAGGAGATGCGCGCCGAGCGCATGTCGCAGCAGGCCTCGGCGCACGCGCGCCAGCAGGAGAAGGTGGCGCAGCTGCAGCGCTTCATCGACCGCTTCAAGGCCAAGGCCAGCAAGGCCAAGCAGGCGCAGAGCCGCGTCAAGGCGCTGGCGCGCATGGAGCGCATCGCGCCGGTGCTGACCGCGTCGGACTTCGCGTTCGAGTTCAAGGAGCCCAAGAGCCTGCCCAACCCGATGCTCGCGATGTCGAGCATGGAGTGCGGCTATCTCGTGCAGGACGACGTCGATCCCGACACCGAGCCGGTGCGCAAGGTGATCGTCCGCAACATCAACAAGACCGTGCTGGCCGGCCAGCGCATCGGCATCCTGGGCGCAAACGGCCAGGGCAAGTCGACGCTGGTCAAGACGATCGCGCGCAGCCTGCCCGCCCTCGGCGGCGAGGCCACCGAGGGCAAGGGGCTGGCCATCGGCTACTTCGCGCAGCAGGAGATGGACGTCGTCCACGCCGACGACACCCCGCTGCAGCACATGGTGCGCCTGGCCAAGACGGTCGGCCCCGAGGGCCGCGAGCAGGAGCTGCGCGACTTCCTGGGCCAGTTCCGCTTCGTCGGCGACATGGTGCACCAGCAGATCGGCACGCTCTCGGGCGGCGAGAAGGCGCGCCTCGTGCTGGCCTCGCTCGTCTGGCAGCGCCCCAACCTGCTGCTGATGGACGAGCCGACCAACCACCTCGACCTCACCACCCGCGAGGCGCTGTCGATGGCGCTCAACGAGTTCGAGGGCACCGTGATGCTCGTGAGCCACGACCGCGCGCTGCTGCGCGAGGTCTGCGACGAGTTCTGGCTGGTGGCCAAGGGCGCGGTGCTGCCGTTCGACGGCGACCTCGACGACTACCAGAAGTGGCTGCTCGAGACCTCGCGCGCCGTCGCCCGCGGCCAGCCGGCGCCGCCGCTGCCCGGCAACCTCGACAGCCTGGTGGGCGGTGCGCCGGCGCCGGCCGCGCGCGCCGCGAAGGCGCCGTCCACGCCGTCCGCGCCCGCCGCCCCGGCGCCCGCGGCGGCGTCGAATACCAGGCCGGGTACGGCGCGCAACGACGACCGCAAGGCGGCGGCGCAGCAGCGCACCCAGGTCGCGGCCAAGACCCGCCCGCTGCGCGTCGAGCTGCAGCAGATCGACACGCGCATGGAAAAGCTCGCCGCCGAGAAGGCCGAGCTGGAGGCCACGATGTCCACCGGCACCCTGACCGGTCCCGGGATCGCCGACGCCGGCCGCCGGCTGGCGCACGTGGGCGCCGAGGTCGCGATGCTGGAGGAACGGTGGCTGGAACTCACGGAACAGATCGAATCCCTGCAGGCCGGGTCATGAAGATCGCGCAAGACGCCTCGACAATGGGCAGCACGACTCCAGGAACTCCGTAGCGAACGCATCCCGATGGCGACCTCGACCCGCATGCCACGCCGCCCCGCGGCTGCCCTCGCGGCCATCCTGCTGACCACGCTCGCCGTCCGGGCGCCGGCCCAGGCGGACGCCGATCGCCTGCTGCCCGCGGGCCGGGACTCGCAGTACGACTACACCGTCGACCCGGATTCGATACAGCGCGACGGGAGCACGGTTCGCTTCCGCCTCGGCGGCAACAGCATCTACCGCGGGCCCGACGACAACTACGCCGCGCAGGTGCTCGTGGACTGCGCGAGCCGCCAGCGTCGGGAGATGGGTTCGGTGATCCACAACCAGTGGGTCCACGAGAAGCGCAACGGCGCCGATTCGCAGATGCGCGACATCTTTCCGGGCACGCGGCAGGAATCCGAGCTGAGGCTGGTGTGCCGCCTCGCGGGCGTTCCGGTCGGCGCGGCGACGACAGCTGCCGCGCCGACGCCGTCGCCCCCACCTGCGCCGGCACCCGCCGCTGCGCCTGCGCAAGGCGCGAGCACCGATTTCGCGCCGCTGCCGCCGCTGCAGACCTATGCCACCAGCCGGGCGGCGGCGCCGCAGGCGGTCGCTCGCACCGCCGAGCCGCCGCGGCCGCAAGGCAAGCCGTTCGCCGTCGCGCCCTCCGCCGACCTCGTCGCCGCCGGTGGCGACGCGCAGGCCGACTATGCGATCTTCGTGGACAGCGTGCGCCGCCGCGCCGCCATCGCCAGCTACGTCGTGCAGGCGCGGCCCAAGGGATCGCCGTGGGCGACGCACGAGCAATACGTCGTCGACTGCAGTCGCCGCCTGCGGGCGTTCCGGCCCGAGGACTCGCCGCCGGGAGTGCGGCTCACCGCCACGCCGGTGCGCGCGGACAGCCGCGAGGGCCGCGAACTCGCGACGGCCTGCGCCCTGCCGGAGGGGCCGCGCCGGCGCTGGTTCGCGGGCTTCGTGGTCACGTCCGACGGCGTGGTCGTCGCGCCGCACGATCGCACGTTCGGCTGCGGCACGATCGTCGCGCTGCTGGGCAACCAGCGCCGTCGGCTCGAGCTGCTGGCGCAGGAGGCGGACGTCAGCGTGCTGAAGCTGTCCGGCGGCGGGCCCTGGCCGGTGATGCCGTCGCGGGGCGGGTCGCCGCAGCTCGACCACCTGCCCGTCACGATGCTGGGCGTGTCCGGCACGACGCCGCGCGTGAGCGCCGCGTTCGCCGAGGACGCGGGCTCTTGCGGCCGCGCGGCCGCGTTCGCGAACAAAGCGGGCTCTTGCGCTCTCGTAGCCGCGTTCGCCGAGAACGCGGGTT
>DASQCX010000172.1:0-2303 GCA_035634455.1 Burkholderiaceae bacterium | reverse complement strand
GCTCGGCCCTGCCGCCGACGGTCCGGATGCGACCACCGAGGCCGACGGCCCGCGCGAGCTCGGCGACGAGGAAGTCACGATCGCGGGCCGCGAGCTCGGCACGGGCGATGTCGTTGCGCGCGGCCGCCTCGGCGATGTCCTCCTCGATCTCGGCGAGGCGGCGGCGGTACGCATCGCGCGCCTGCTCATCGAGCGCGGGCAGGCCGAGCTGATCGATCTCGGCGCCGGGTTGTTCCATGCCGACCAGATCGGTGGCGGCGATCTCTTGCCCGCATGAGCGGATGAGGTGCTCGATGTAGCGGAAGCCGACTAGATCCGGCAGGGCGCGTTCGGCGCCGCCGAACTTGATCAGGCGCACTGCTCCGTCACGCCGGAACGTGGCCCTCGTCCAGGCGACGGGCGCGCTGGCGGGCATGCCCGCCAGCCGCGTCTGAACGTCCTCGGCATGGCCCGCTGCGCCGTAGTCGCCGAACCCGCGCCGGGCCACATCCCACTGAAGCCGCGCGCCGTCGCTATTGCCCTCGGCCGCGAGTGCATCGCCGGCAACGACGCGGGCGAGCGCCGACTCGAAGGGTGCCTCGAGCTCGGCCCAGGTGCGTGCAGCCTCTAGTGCGAGTCGGCGCGCGTCCGCGTACTCGTCGCGAAGCAATGCAGCTCGGGCCTGTGCGAGTGACGCGGACGCGGCGAGTCCACGGCTCGGGAACTGGCTGGAGATGCGCGCGAGCTCACGCGCGGCGCTCTCGCATGTCTGGAGATCCGCACGCGCTGCGGCGATCGCCGACTGGGCGTCGAGCAAGGGTGCGGCGCGCAGGTCGCCGGACGGCGGTCGCTCCTTCCACGGAATGTCGACCGGATGCGCGATGGCGTCCGCGATGAGCGCCGCGGCGGTGGCTTCGTCGCCCTGGGTCAGGCGCAGCAGCGAGATGCCGGGCTGCGCGGACCATGCGATGCGCTCGGCCACGACGAACGCGTCCTCGGCGCCGGCCAGATCGCCCTTGCGCAAGCGGATCATGCCGAGTTCGACAAGCGGCCACCCGTACTCGCGGCGCATCCACGGGCGCAGCTCGGCACAGGCCGTCAGCGCCTCCGCCTCGGCGGCGTCGCACGGCCCGGTGATGCGCAGCAGCTCGGCGCGGTGCACGCGGCAGCGTCCGTGGATGCCGCCGAAGGCGGCACCGCCGCGCCAATGCTCCATCAGATCGGTCCACTCGCGCGCAAGCTCGGGCATCGACAGGGCTTGGGCGGCGCAGATGACCTCGCACAGCATCATGCCGGTGGTCAACGGATCGACCTGGCCGGCGAGCAACTGGGCACCCGCCTCGTCGAGGGCGCGCTAACCGGCCTCGACGTCCCCCTCGAGCACGAGCAGGCGTGCTTGCGCCACGTTGCCGATGACGACGGCCGGCATATTGCCATGCTGTTCGCCGAGTGCGGCCGCGGCGGCCGCCTGCTCGCGCGACCCTTCGAAGTCACCGCTGAGGAACCGTTCGTAAGTCCGGATCATCGCGAGCATCGCGTGCACCTGGCCGGGCGGCACGTCGCCGAGGACGCGTTCCGCACGCGCCGTCCAGCTGCGGACGGGCGCCATGAGCCCGGTGTCGATGAGCAGGAACAGTGCGGTCATCGCCGCGGCGCGAGCCGAACCTTCACGATCGCCGGATGCCGCCAGACGCGCGTGCAACCGCTCCCAGGCGTGCGCATGCGCGCCCAGCCCGGGCCGACCGTCCGGGTCAAGATCGGCGTAGCCGTCGATCACCAGCGGCGCCATCGCGGCAGGCAGTCCAGGACTGCGCCCAGTGGCGGGAGCTCGCGCAGGTAGAACTGACCCGGCCGGCAGGGCCGGACCTCAGGCAGCAGTCCGACATGGTCCGCCACAAGTGGGAGAAGGCGGCATCAGCAGCGACAACGGCAGCCGCCAGGGCGCCGCCAGCGGCCAGGTAGTGCACGTCCGCGGCCACAAGCACGCCGCGACCCGCGGCGCGGCCAGTCCATGCCCCTGAGGATGCCCGACTCCGAGGGGCAGCAGCAGGGCAAGCCATCGGCTCTGCGGTGAGGCACTGGTCGGCTGCCACAATGCGTGCGCAGCTCACCCTGTCAGAGGCGCAAAGACCCGCCGTTCGGCCCGACGGCGCCCTGTCGGCTTGCTGGCGGTTGCGGGAGCGCCGAATGGGCATTCTGCGCTGAGCTTGCTGGCGGGTTCTGTGCTGTTTGAGCTTGGTTTCTGCGGGAGGCTGGATCGTTGTCACTGCTGGCTGAGGTGCTGCTGGACGTCGGTCTGGAGGCGGTCGAGCCGTACGGCTGCG
>DASQCX010000171.1:0-5879 GCA_035634455.1 Burkholderiaceae bacterium | reverse complement strand
CCGGCATCCCAATGGCGCCAGTCGCTGTCGCGCCAGGGGCGGCGCGCGCCGCGCGGGTCACTGCGCATCGGAACGCAGCGCGTAGCCGTGGCCGCGCACGTTGACGACCTGCAGCGCCGAGTCGATCGCCAGCAGCTTCTTGCGCAGGCGGTGCAGCGCGACGTCCAGCGCGTTGGGCGTGACGGCCTCGGTCAGGCCCCACGCCGCGGCCTCCAGCGCGGTGCGGCGCACCACCAGGCCCTCGGCCTTGACCAGGCACAGCATGATCTGCAGCTCGGCCGAGGGCAGCGTCACTGTCTCGTCGCCGCAGCTCATCGTGCCCTGGTCGGGCGCGAGGCGGACGTCGCCGTGCGAGGGCGTCAGGCTCTGCATCGCCACGGGCCGGCGCAGCAGCGCGCGCACGCGGGCCGCCAGCTCCTCCATCGAGAACGGCTTGGCCAGGTAGTCGTCGGCGCCGGCCTCCAGGCCCTCGACGCGGTCGTGCACGGCGTCGCGCGCGGTCAGCATCAGGCAGGGCGTGAGGTTGCCGTCGGCGCGCATGCGGCGCACCAGCGACAGGCCGTCGCCGTCCGGCAGGCCGCGATCGACGACGACCGCGCCGTACGGCGTCCCGGCGATCGCGTGGCGCGCGCTGGCGATGCGGTCGAACACGTCGACCTCGATGCCGGCCGCGGCCAGCGCCTTGCGCACCAGCTGGGACAGGCGTTCGTGGTCTTCGACGAGGGCGATGCGGTTCATGTCGATCCGGAGAATCAGTCGAGGGCGATCTTGCCGGGCGCCCAGTAGGCCTTGGCGAGGATCTGCGACGGCTTCGCGCCCGCTTCCCGGAGCGCGCGCTGCAGCCGCTGGAGGGTCAGCGACCGGCCGCTGAGCACGTACTGGCGGAACGAGTCGGCGCCGGCGTAGCGCCGCAAGGTCGCCTCGACGTCGGCCAGGTGGCTGCCGTCGGGCCGGCGCTCGACCAGCCACGCATGCTGCAGCATGCCACGGCCCATGGCCTCGAGCACGCCGCGCACCTCGGCGGCGTCGTCGACCTCGAAGATGAAATGGGTGTCCAGCCCGCCCAGCGGCGTGCCGCACAGCGCGAGCGCCAGGCCGAGCGAGGTCTCGTCGCCGACGAACACGGTGGAGCGGTCGATCGCCGCCAGGTCCATCGAGCGGCGCGGGCCCCGCACGTGGCAGCGGTCGCCGGGCGCGACCGAGGCGAGCCAGTCGCCCGCGGGCGTGGCGTCGCGCACGAAGCCCAGCAGCTCCAGCGCGTCGTCGCCCTCGGCGAGGCGGAACGGCGTGAAGGTGCGGAAGGCCAGGCCGTCCACGCGCACCTGCACCTTGTCGCCCGGCAGGTGCGCGACGCCGCGCCAGGCCTCGCTGCGCAGCGACACCAGGCGCAAGCGCGGCGACAACGCGTGCACGGCGGCGACGCGCGTCTCGTGCGCCACCAGCCTGAGCACGGCCTGGCCGAACAGGCCGGGTTCGCCGCGCGGGGCGTCGCGCAAGGCGGCGGGGGGCGATGCGGTGGTGGTCATGGCGCGCTCCGGGGGCGGGATGATCGGGTGCGGCATCGTCGCCGCGAGCGGCTTTCCGCCGACTTACTGCGCGGATCGCGCCGCTTCCGGGGCGCGAAGCCGCGGGAATCCCTAGCTTCGGTCGTCGCGGTCTTCTTCCGGCCGCGGCGCGCCTGTAGCATCTCGGTCGACCGCCAACAAGCCGTCCTCACGACCCGCGACCCGCCGTCACCGGCCGGCCCGCGCCGCCACCGCCGGACAGCGCCGAGGAACCCGACCGCAAGGCCATGGCCAAGCCGAATTTTCACGATCGCAGCTGGCACGAGATCGACTGGGAGACCTGGGGCTCGCAGTTCAGCATCGTCGACCGCGCCTCCTCCATCGGCGAGCTGCAGAACGGTATCGCGACGCGCTACATGGAAGTGCAGGACCTGCTGTCGCAACTGCCGCCGCACGCCGGCCGCGCCCATGCGCTGGTGGCCGGCTGGCGCGCGGAGGTCAGCGGCTACGGCCGCACCATCGTCTTCGCCGAGTCCACCCGCATCCTGCGCCGGCTCGACGAACTGCATGGCCAGGTCACCGCACAGTTGCATGCCGCACGCCAGGCCGCCAAGGCCGCGCGCCGGGCGCGCCAGCGCGCGCTGCTGGCGACCAGCCAGGCGAGCGGCAACGCGCGCACCGGCGACGCCGCCCATCGCGCCACCGACGCGCCCGACGCCGCGTTCGAAGGCATGCGCCACAGCGCCGCGACCGCCCGCCAGCGCAGCGACGACGTCCACCCCGGCCAGCAGACCGCCGCGATGCGCTGGGCCGCCGTCCAGGCGCAGATGGCGCGCGAATGCGACCACTGCGTCCCCGACAGCGCCAGGCCCGTGCACGCGCGCCAGTTCCGCGCGGCGGTCGACTCGACGGGCGAGGCCGCCGTCGAGCAGCTGCAACCGGCGCGCGACAACGGCATGGTGCGCATCGTCGTGGTCGGCGGCCGCCAGCAGTTCTGGACCACCGGCCTGCCCAACCTCGAGAACCTGGGCATCGCGCGCTTCTCGATCTACCGCCGCGACGGCAACACCCGCCGTTTCGAGTACGTGACCGGCATCCGGCGACCGGAAGACACGGCGGCGCAGCGCGAGGCGACGCAAAGCGGCGGATAGCGAGCGCCGCGTGCGTACGGCAGCTCGCTATTGACGCGGCGCGCTGACGGCAGGCGGCGGGTTCGCCGCCGCGGCGCGCGCGGCCTCGCGCTGCTCGCGTTCGCGCTTGGCCGCGACGTGATGCCCGACGGCGCAACCGACCACCGCCCCGGCCACCGCGTGGTGGCCGGCGACGTGGCCCGCGACGCCGCCGACGACCGCCCCCTTGAGGCAGCCCTTGGCCTGCGCGGGCACGGCGGCGATGGCGAAGGCCGCGGCGAGCGCGGCGGCGAGCGTGTGGCGAATCTTCAGCATGGTCCTGTCCTTCCGGTCGACGTCGCCGAGGCGGCACGGCTGCGTGCTTCGCGACGGACGAACTGTCGCCGCGCGCGGCCGCGCCGGCCAGCGCCGTGCGACATGCGGCCGCGGCGCCGCGACGAACTGCGTGCGCGGCGGACAGGCGGCCCGCGCACCGCGCACCGGCGAAATCGAGGGATTCCACGCCGCGCGGCGGCCGCGCCGGCGCGTACATTGCGCATCAGTTCCGACCACCCGGCGGCGTCGCCCGCCCGAACAGGAGACACGATGAGCGCGTTGCGACACGATCCGGCCCCCGGCAGCACGGCCATTCCCGTGGCCGCCCTCGCCGCGGGCCTGGGCGCGCTGGGCGTGCTGTCGCTGGGCAGCGGCGACTTCGCCTTCCAGTGGCAGCCGGTGCCGCCTGACGTGCCGTCGCGCGGCGCGCTCGCGACGGGCGTCGGCGGGCTCGAGGTCGCCGCCGCCGTGTTGCTGCTGCTGCCCGGGCGCCTGCGCGCCGTCGGGGCCTGGCTGGCGGCGGCCCTGCTGCTGGGCTGGGTCGCGCTGCACGTGCCGGCGGTCGCGCAGCGGCCCGCGTCCGTCGTCGACTGGCTGGGCCTGGCCGAGGCCGCGGCCATGGCGAGCGCGGCGCTGATGTTCGCCGCGGCGTGGTCGGGCATCGCCGCGGCCACCGCGATCCGGCGCGGCGCGACGGTGGCGTTCGGCCTGAGCGCGCTGGTGTTCGGCCTGTCGCACTTCGAGTACGCCGCCTTCACGGCGCAGATGATCCCGCCGTGGCTGCCGGAGCGCGTCGCGCTCGCGTATTTCACCGGCGCGGCGCACGCGCTCGCCGGCCTGGCCATCGTCAGCGGCATCCGGCGCACGCTGGCCGCGTGGCTGGAGGCGCTGATGATGGCCTGCTTCGTCGTGCTGGTGCACCTGCCGCGCGTGCTGGCGCATCCCGAGGCCCGGATGGAATGGACGATGCTGTTCGTCGCGGTGACGCTCAGCGCCTCGGCCGGCCTGGTGGCGGCGCTCTCGGCACGCGACGGCACGCGCTGACAACGTCGGGCAACGCGGCAGGAATTCTCACTCGGCGGCAAGTTTTCCGCCCCCGTTCGCGCCTCGGGCACCGCGACGCACGTACAGTGCGCGGGGTCGATACCACCGGCCTCGCCCCGTGACCGAGCCCCTGCCGTCCAACGCCTTCGCGCCCGCCCCGTTCCGCCGCGGCACGTTCCACAACGCCAGCGGCCGGACCAAGCACGGGCTCGCCGCCGCGCTGCGCTGGCTGATCACGCGCTCGCCCGGGCCCTGGCCCACGCACGTGGAGGACGTGCAGGTGGCGCCGCCGCTCGCGCGCGTCGACGACGGCTCGGTGCGCGCCACCGTCATCGGCCACGCCACCGTGCTGGTGCAGGTGGCCGGGCTCAACGTGCTGACCGATCCGGTGATGTCCACGCGCATCGGCCCGACGTCGTGGCTGGGCCCCAGGCGCGTGCGCGCGCCGGCGGTGCCGTTCGACGCCATCCCGCCCATCGACGTCGTGCTGCTGAGCCACGACCACTACGACCACCTCGACCGCCCGACGCTGCGCCGGCTCGCCGCGCGCGACGACCCGCTGGTCCTCACCGGCCTGCGCGTGGGCCGCAAGGTGCCGTCGAGGAACGTCGTCGAGCTCGACTGGTGGCAGAGCCACGCGCTGCGCGACGGCATCGCCGCCACCTACGTGCCGGCCGAGCACTTCTCCGGCCGTGGCGCGTTCGATCGCGACAAGTCGCTGTGGGGCGGCTTCGTGCTCGACACGCCGCACGGCAAGGTCTACTTCGCCGGCGATACGGCACGGGGTTTCCATTTCCGCGCGATCCGCGAGCGCTTCGGGCCGATGACGCTGTCGCTGCTGCCGATCGGCGCCTACGCCCCGCGCTGGTTCATGGAGCGCGTGCACATGGATCCCGACGAGGCGCTGCAGGCCAGCCTGACGCTGGAGTCGCAGACCTCGCTCGCGATCCACTTCGCCACGTTCCAGCTGGCCGACGACTCCTACGACGCGCCGACGCGGGCCCTGGCGCGCGCCGTCTCGCAGCTCGCCGGTTCGCCGGCCGGCGGCGACTTCCGCGTGACGCCGTTCGGCGAGGCGACGATCGTGCGCTCGGGCGAGGATCTCGAGGCGTCGGCACGGCGCCGCTACGCCTGAACGACACCTTCCCAAGCCGCGAATCCGCCGGCGAGCGCCTGTACCCGCAACTGCCCGAGACGGCGCAGCCACGCGCCCGTGAGCAGCGCGCGCACCGCGTCGTCGTCGACCAGCACGACGGGCACGTCGCGCTCCGCGATCAGGTCGTCGCGCCGCACGATCAGCGCGTCGCAGGCCACCGGCACGCTGCACGGCACGTGCGCCACGCCGTGTCGAGCGGGGTCGCGCAGGTCGAACACCTCGAGGTCGCCCCGGCCCCCATCGAGCAGCGCGGCCAGCTCCGCCGCCTCGACCTGCCCGACGCCGTGGTGCTTGGCCAGCCCGGCGGCCCCGAGCTCGGCGAACTGGCGGCTCGCGTTCGACGGCTGCACCCGGCGCCGGCGCGAGCCGCGCTCGAGCTCGTGGCCCGCCTGCCGCCACGCGAGCAGGCCGCCGTCGAGCGCGACGACGTCGCGCAGGCCCAGGTCGGCCAGCGTGCGCACGACGAGCGGGCCGCGCGTCCAGGCGCCGGAATACAGCACGACGACGTCGGACTCGGCGGCCATGTCGAGCGCGTGCGACGCCGCCTCGAAGCCGGGCAGCGAGACGGCGCCCGGGATGCAGCCGTCCGTGTGCTCGTCGGCACCGCGCACGTCGCACAGCGCCACGCGCCGGCCCGCCTGCTGCCATCGGCGCAGCGTCGCGACGTCGACGCCGGGCACGCGGCCTGATCCGCCTTCGACGAGCTCACGCACGTCCAGCAGCATCGGC
>DASQCX010000170.1:0-7130 GCA_035634455.1 Burkholderiaceae bacterium | reverse complement strand
CCTGTCCAAGCAGGCCGTCGCCTACCGCCAGGTCTCGCTGCTGCTGCGCCGCCCGCCGGGCCGCGAAGCCTTCCCCGGCGACGTGTTCTATCTCCACAGCCGCCTGCTCGAGCGCGCCGCGCGCGTGAACGCCGACTACGTCGAAGCGTTCACCAAGGGCGAAGTCAAGGGCAAGACGGGCTCGCTGACCGCGCTGCCCATCATCGAAACGCAGGCCGGCGACGTCTCGGCCTTCGTTCCGACGAACGTGATCTCGATCACCGACGGCCAGATCTTCCTGGAAACCAGCCTGTTCAACTCCGGCATCCGTCCCGCCATCAACGCCGGTATCTCGGTGTCGCGCGTCGGCGGCGCCGCCCAGACCAACCTGATCAAGGGCCTGTCGGGCGGCATCCGTACGAACCTGGCGCAGTACCGCGAACTCGCGGCCTTCGCCCAGTTCGCCTCGGACCTGGACGACGCCACCCGCAAGCAGCTGGACCGCGGCGCCCGCGTCACGGAACTGCTGAAGCAGGCGCAGTACTCGCCGCTGCCCATCAGCCTGATGGCCGCCACGCTGTTCGCCGTCAACAACGACTTCATGGATTCGCTGGAGATCAAGCAGGTCCTGCCGTTCGAGCACGGCCTGCACCAGCACCTGAAGTCCAACCACGCTCCGCTGCTCGCGAAGATGGAAAGGGACGGCGCGAAGTGGAAGACGAAGTTCAGCGCCAGCGATTCGCCGGAGAAGCAGGAATTCGCCAAGTCGTGCCAGGCTGCCGAGACCGAACTGCGCGAAGCCATCGCGGCCTTCAAGAAGTCGTTCGCCTGATTCCCCCGACCACGACCCTCTATCAAGGAGAACCGTCATGGCGGTAGGAAAGGAAATACGCGGCAAGATCAAGTCGGTGGAGAACACCCGCAAGATCACGAAGGCGATGGAAATGGTCGCCGCGTCCAAGATGCGCAAGGCGCAGGACCGCATGCGGACCGCGCGCCCGTACAGCGATCGCATCGCCGCGATCACGGCCAGCCTGTCCAAGGCCAATCCGGAGTACCGCTCGCCCTACATGCGCGATCTCGCGAAGACGGGCAAGACGGGCAACGTCGGCTTCATCGTCGTCACGACCGACAAGGGTCTGTGCGGCGGCCTGAACACCAACGTGCTGCGCGCCGTCACGCAGAAGATGCGCGACGTGCAGGCGGCCGGCGGCAAGGTCAGCGCCGTGGCGATCGGCAACAAGGGCTTCGGCTTCCTCAATCGCGCGGGTGCGAACGTGGTCAGCCACGTCACGCAGCTGGGCGACGCGCCCAACCTCGACCGCCTGATCGGGCCGGTCAAGGTCATGCTGGAGCAGTTCGTCGAAGGCAAGCTCGACGCCGTGCACCTGTGCTTCAACCGCTTCGTCAACACGATGAAGCAGGAGCCCACGGTCACCGCGCTGCTGCCGCTGACCGCCGACGGCCTGCAGAGCGCCGGCGCCAAGGCCGCGGCCGAAGGCAAGGGCTACGCGTGGGACTACATCTACGAGCCGGACGCGGCCGTGGTGATCGACGAGCTGCTCAAGCGCTACATCGAGGCGCTGGTCTACCAGGCCGTCGCCGAGAACATGGCGTCGGAGCAGGCCGCCCGCATGGTCGCCATGAAGGCCGCCACGGACAACGCCGGCAACCTGATCGCCGAGCTCAAGCTGATCTACAACAAGACGCGTCAGGCGGCGATCACCAAGGAATTGAGTGAGATCGTCGGCGGTGCCGCTGCGGTTTAAACGTTTGCAAGAAATCAAGGAACAGTCATGACGACCTCTACTGCCCAGGGCAAGATCGTTCAAACCATCGGCGCCGTGGTCGACGTCGAATTCCCGCGCGACCAGATGCCCAACGTCTACGACGCGCTGAAGATGGACGGCACCGCGCTGACGCTGGAAGTCCAGCAGCAGCTGGGCGACGGCATCGTCCGCACCATCGCGCTGGGCTCGTCCGACGGCATCCGCCGCGGCAGCATGGTGCGCAACACCGGCGCCCCCATCACGGTGCCGGTCGGCAAGGCCACCCTCGGCCGCATCATGGACGTGCTGGGCAACCCGATCGACGAGCGCGGCCCGGTCGACCAGTCGCTGACCGCCTCGATCCACCGCAAGGCCCCGACGTACGAAGAGCTGAGCCCGTCGCAGGAGCTGCTCGAGACCGGCATCAAGGTCATCGACCTGATCTGCCCGTTCGCCAAGGGCGGCAAGGTCGGCCTGTTCGGCGGCGCCGGCGTCGGCAAGACCGTCAACATGATGGAGCTGATCAACAACATCGCCAAGGCGCACTCGGGCCTGTCCGTGTTCGCCGGCGTGGGCGAGCGTACCCGCGAGGGCAACGACTTCTACCACGAGATGGCCGACTCCAACGTCGTGAACCTGGAGAACCTGGGCGAGTCCAAGGTGTCCATGGTCTACGGCCAGATGAACGAGCCGCCGGGCAACCGCCTGCGCGTCGCGCTGACCGGCCTGACGATCGCCGAGTCGTTCCGCGACGAAGGCCGCGACGTGCTGTTCTTCGTGGACAACATCTACCGCTACACGCTGGCCGGCACGGAAGTGTCCGCGCTGCTGGGCCGCATGCCGTCCGCCGTGGGCTACCAGCCGACGCTGGCCGAGGAAATGGGCCGCCTGCAGGAGCGCATCACGTCGACCAAGGTCGGCTCGATCACCTCCATCCAGGCCGTCTACGTTCCCGCCGACGACTACACCGACCCGTCTCCGGCCACCACCTTCGGCCACCTGGACTCGACCGTGTCGCTGTCGCGTGAAATCGCCTCGCTGGGCATCTACCCCGCGGTCGACCCGCTCGACTCCACCTCGCGCCAGATCGACCCGAACGTCATCGGCCAGGAACACTACGACACGACGCGTGCCGTGCAGTCGACGCTGCAGCGCTACAAGGAACTGCGCGACATCATCGCCATTCTGGGCATGGACGAACTGGCGCCGGAAGACAAGCTCGTCGTCGCCCGCGCCCGCAAGATCCAGCGTTTCCTGTCGCAGCCGTTCCACGTCGCCGAAGTGTTCACGGGCACCCCGGGCAAGTACGTGCCGCTGAAGGAAACCATCCGCGGCTTCAAGATGATCGTCAACGGCGAGTGCGACCACATGCCGGAACAGGCCTTCTACATGGTCGGCACCATCGACGAAGCCATCGAAAAGGCGAAGGGCATGCAGTAAGCGCCCCGGCCGCCGCTCCACCGCGGCGGCTGACGCCCTGCACACCTTCTCCCTCATCGAAACGGAATTCCCATGGCAACCATTCACGTCGACGTCGTCTCCGCGGAAGAGCAGATCTTCTCCGGCGAGGCGAGCTTCGTCGCCCTGCCGGGCGAAAGCGGCGAGCTCGGCATCATGCCGCGCCACACGCCGCTGATCACGCGCATCAAGCCGGGTGCCGTGCGCATCAAGCGCGCGAGCGACGGCGCGGAGGAATTCGTGTTCGTCGCCGGCGGCATCCTCGAGGTGCAGCCCGACCGCGTGACCGTGCTGGCCGACACCGCGATCCGCGGCAAGGACCTGGACGAAGCCAAGGCGACCGAAGCCAAGAAGGCCGCCGAGGCCGCGCTGACCAACGCCAAGGGCGACTTCGACGTCGCCAAGGCGCAGAGCGAGCTGGCCGTCATGGCCGCGCAGCTGGCCGCCATCCGCCGCTTCCGCGGCCAGGCCGGCCACTGAGTCGAGCGCCACGCGGCGACCGCCTCCGGTCGCTCCCCGAAGAAGCCCGCCCACGGCAACGTGCGCGGGCTTTTTGCTGGGCGGCGGCCTCGCCGCGCGGCACCCAAGAAGCGGGGATTGGCGGCGGCCTGCGCGCCGCGACACAATGGGCCATACCGGCCGAGCGGGCGCGGTGGAGAAGTCCATGAACCAGATTTCCAGCGAGCAGTGGAAGCAGTTGGGCCAAGACTCGTTCGATGCGCGCCTCATCGCCATCATCCGCCGCAACCACCCCGAGCAGGCGCGGAAGATGGACTTCTCCGCCACCGTCGGCGCCTTCCACCGGCAGGCCGCGAAGGCGCAGCGCTACGGCCTGACCGACGAGCACTCCGCCGCCACCTACGTCTACACGGCCTGGCTGATGGGCGAGGAGTTCGACACCCGCATCCCGGCGATTGCCCAGATCCTGAACGACCGGCGCATGAAGGCCGCCGAGAAGGCGCGCGCGCTCGGCAATTTCGCGCGCCTGGTGTTCCGCACGCTGTCGGGGGGCAGCGCCACCAACGACGCCGCGAGGAGCGCCGCATGAGCATGCCCAGCCCCCCCGCGCTCGGCGGTCCGCTCGGCGACGCCCTGGCCGGCGCCGAACCGGCGGCCACGCAGCAGCTGCAGCAGCTCGCCGCGCCCGCCGCCGATGCCGCGTCCAAGGCGGCCGACCTGCAGTCCCAGGCCGAGGCCGCCGCGGGCGCGCAGGCACAGCAGGCCATCGCCGACGCCCAGGCACAGGCCGCACAGGCGCAACAGCAGGCCCAGGCCGCGCAGCAGGCCGCGGCCGACGCGCAGGCCCAGGCGCAAGCCGCCGTCGCGAAGGCCCAGCAGGCGGCGGCGCAGGCGCAGGCCGACGCCACCGGCGCGGCCCAGCAAGCCCAGGCGCAAGCCGAGAAGGCGGCGGCGCAGGCCCAGGCGGCCCAGGGCCAGGCCGACGCGGCTGCCCAACAGGCGCAGGCCCAGGCGGCGCAGGCACAGCAGGGCCTCGCCGACGCGCAGTCGCAGGCCGCGTCGGCCGCCGACAGCGCCGCCGGCGCCGCCGAGGCAGCCGCCGCCAACGCCACCAAGGACCTCGGCAGCGAGTTCTCGAATGCGACGCCCGCCGGCCTGCCGGCGGTGCCGTGCGCCTGCGGCGACTGCATCCGCAAGGCCGTCGACCCGGCCGTCCCGGCCATCCCCGGCACCCCGGCCCTGCCCGCGATGCCGGCGATGCCCGACATGCCGGCCATGCCCGCGATGCCCGCCATGCCGGCGATGCCCGCCATGCCCGCGATGCCAGCCATGCCCGCGTTGCCGCAGATGCCCGCCATGCCCGCGATGCCCGCCATGCCCGCGATGCCGGCCATGCCGGAGATGCCGGCGCAGCCCGCGATGCCCGCGATGCCGGCGATGCCTGCGGCCAACGGCCTGCCCGCGTTGCCCGCCATGCCGGCGTTGCCAGCCCTGCCCGACATGCCGGCCCTGCCCGCGATGCCGGCGCAACCCGCGTTGCCCGCGCTCCCGGCGATGCCCGCCCTGCCCGAGATGCCCGCGCTGCCGGCCATGCCCGCGACGCCGGCGCTGCCCGCCATGCCGGCGATGCCCGCGATGCCTGCCATGCCGGCCATGCCCGCGATGCCGGCCGTGCCGTCGCTGCCTTCGTTCTGAGCGCTCGCTTGCCGCGGCTCCGCGGACCACGGCATGATCAGGCCATGACGAAGAAGAAATCGCACAAGCACGGCGGCGAGAGCTACGAAGACCAGCTGCGCCCGCTGCAGGTCGAGCTCACCGGCGTCATGCGCCTGCTCCAGGAGCGCGGCGAGCGCGTGGTCGTGCTGTTCGAGGGGCGCGACACCGCCGGCAAGGGCGGCGCCATCAAGGCGATCTCGGAGAAGCTCAACACGCGGCAATGCCACATCGCGGCGCTCGGCGTGCCCACGCAGCGCGAGCGGGGCGAGTGGTATTTCCAGCGCTACGTCGGCCGGCTGCCCACGGCCGGCGAGATGACGCTGTTCGATCGCAGCTGGTACAACCGCGCCGGCGTCGAGGCGGTGATGGGCTTCTGCACGCCGGCGCAGACCGACGCGTTCCTGAAGGCCGCGCCGATCTTCGAGAAGATGCTGGTCGACGACGGCATCCGCCTGTTCAAGTACTGGCTCACCGTCGACCAGGCCGAGCAGGAGCAGCGCTTCGAGGAGCGCCAGGACGACCCGCTCAAGCAGTGGAAGCTGTCGCCGGTGGATCTGCAGGCGCGCAGCAAGTACGTCGAGTACGGCCGTGCGCGCGACCGCATGCTGGAGGCCACGCACACCAAGTGGGCGCCGTGGACGCTGGTCGACTTCAACGACCAGAAGGCAGGCCGCCTGAAGCTGATCGCCAACCTGCTGTCGCGCCTGCCGGTCGCCAAGGCCAGCGTGCCGGAGGTCGAGATCCCGCCGCTGCCGGGCAAGCCGCACAAGGAGCGCTTCCGCGGGCCGCTCAAGCCCATCTGATCTTGATTGCGCATAAGGGCGGCGCAGCGTCGGCGGGGATAATCCGGCGCATGTTGCCCGCCCTGAAAAACGACACCTTCCTGCGCGCCTGCCTGCGCCAGCCGACCGACTACACGCCGATCTGGCTGATGCGCCAGGCCGGCCGCTACCTGCCCGAGTACAAGGCCACCCGCGCCCGCGCCGGCAGCTTCATGGGCCTGGCCACCAACGTGGACTTCGCCACCGAGGTGACGCTGCAGCCGCTGGAGCGCTTCCCGCTCGACGCCGCGATCCTGTTCTCCGACATCCTCACCGTGCCCGACGCGATGGGCCTGGGCCTGTCCTTCGCCGAGGGCGAGGGCCCGCGCTTCGCGACGACCGTGCGCGACGAGGCCGCCGTCGCCCGGCTGGCCGTGCCCGACATGGACAAGCTGCGCTACGTCTTCGACGCGGTGAGCGCGATCCGCAAGGCGCTGGACGGCCGCGTGCCGCTGATCGGCTTCTCGGGCAGCCCGTGGACGCTGGCCTGCTACATGGTCGAGGGCGCCGGCTCCGACGACTACCGCCACGTCAAGACGCTGATGTACGCGCGGCCCGACCTGATGCACCGCCTGCTCGCGGTCAACGCCGACGCCGTGGCTGCCTACCTCAACGCGCAGATCGACGCCGGCGCGCAGGCCGTGATGGTGTTCGACAGCTGGGGCGGCGTTCTGGCCGACGCGGCGTTCCGCAAGTTCTCGCTCGCCTACACGCAGCGCGTCCTGGCGCAGCTGCAGCGCGAGAAGGACGGCCACCGCATCCCGGCCATCGTGTTCACCAAGGGCGGTGGCCAGTGGCTGGAGGCGATCGCCGGCATCGGGCCGGACGTTGTCGGCCTGGACTGGACGACCGACCTCGGCGCCGCGCGCCGCCGCGTGGCCGACCGCGTCGCCTTGCAAGGCAACCTCGACCCGATGGCGCTGTTCGC